>JACDAV010000026.1 GCA_013695255.1 Chloroflexota bacterium | reverse complement strand
ACCCCGGCCCGCCAGGGCCGCCGCGCCGCGGGCGAGCGAGGCGGCCACGGCCGGGTCGCCGCCTGGCGGATGCGCGTGCTGGCGGTTGATCGTCACCCGGAAGATCGTGGTCGCGACCTGGTGCCGGATCAGGCCGCCGAGCTCCTCGTACAGCCGGAAGGCCTCGCGCCGGAACTCGTTCAGGGGGTCCTGCTGGGCGTAGCCGCGGAGCCCGATCCCGCGCCGCATGTCGTCGAGCTCCGTGAGGTGCTCGACCCACAGCGAGTCGATCGTGCGCAGCAGCACGAAGCGCTCCGCCATCGCCCAGTCCTGCTCCCCGACCTCCTCCGCGCGCCGCTCGAGGCGGGCGTCGGCTAGCTCGATGAGGTGCTGCAGGATCGCGTCGCGGCCGCCGAGCTCCCAGAGCTCGTCGTCGGTGGCGCCCTCGCCCTCGATGCCCATCGTCCGCAGCGCGGCGACGAGACCCTCGATGTTCCAGTCGTCGGCCGCCGCGGCGGACACGAACTGGTCGACGAGCGTCTCCAGCTCCTCGGCCACGAAGGCCCGCACCGTCTCGGTCAGGTCCTCGTTGTGGAGCACCTTGTCGCGCTCGGCGTAGATCGTCTCGCGCTGCTTGTTGATCACGTCGTCGAACTCGACCACCCGCTTGCGGATGTCGAAGTTGAAGCCCTCGACCCGGCTCTGGGCGCTCTCGATCGTCTTGCTGACGAGCCGCGACTCGATCGCCACGTCGTCCTCGAGCCCGAGGCGCTCCATCAGCCCGGCCACACGGTCCGAGGCGAACCGCTTCATCAGGTCGTCCTCGAGGGACAGGTAGAAGCGCGACGAGCCCGGGTCGCCCTGGCGGGCCGCGCGGCCGCGCAGCTGGTTGTCGATCCGCCGCGAGTCGTGCCGTTCCGTGCCGATGATGTGCAGGCCGCCGGCCGCGACGACCCGCTCGTGGTCCTCGTCGCAGATCCGCTTGGCCTCCGCGAATGCCTCGTCGTAGGTGGCCTTGTCGACCTCGGCGGGGTTGAGGCCGCGCTTGTGGAGGATCTCCGAGGCGAGGCCGGCCGGGTTGCCGCCGAGGAGGATGTCCGTGCCGCGGCCGGCCATGTTGGTGGCGATCGTCACCGCTCCGGAGCGCCCGGCCTGGGCGACGATCCCCGATTCCTTCTCGTGGAACTTGGCGTTAAGGACCTCGTGCCTGACGCCCTTGCGCTTGAGCATCGTGCCGAGAATCTCGGACTTCTCCACCGACACCGTGCCGACGAGGACCGGCCTTCCCACCTCCGACATCTCCGCGATCTCGTCGATCAGCGCGTTGAACTTGCCGGGCTCGTTCCGGAACACGAGGTCCGCGTCGTCGTCGCGGATCATCGGCCGGTGGGTCGGGATCGCGACCACCTCGAGCTGGTAGATCTTGTGGAACTCCTCCGCCTCGGTCATCGCCGTGCCGGTCATCCCGGCCAGCTTGTCGTAGAGGCGGAAGTAGTTCTGGAACGTGATCGTGGCGAGGGTGACGCTCTCGCGCTGGACGCGCATGCCTTCCTTAGCCTCGATCGCCTGGTGGAGGCCTTCGCTCCATCGCCGGCCGGGCATCTGTCGTCCGGTGAACTCGTCGACGATGACGATCTCGCCGTCCTTGACGATGTAGTCCCGGTCGCGCTTGTAGAGCGCGTGCGCGCGCAGCGCCTGCTCGAAGTGGCGTGCGAACTTCGGGTCCGTGTCGTACATGTTGGAGATGCCCAGGAGCGCCTCCATCTTCGTGACGCCGTCCTCGGTCGGTGACACGGCACGATCCTTGAGGTCGACGAAGTAGTCGCCGCCCTCCTCGTCGCCCTCGGCCCTGCCGCGGAGCTTCGGCACCAGCCGGGCGAACGTGAAGTAGAGGTCCGCCGACTCCTCCGCCTGGCCGCTGATGATGAGCGGCGTGCGCGCCTCGTCGATCAGGATGTTGTCGACCTCGTCGACGATCGCGAAGCTGCGCTCGCGCTGGACCCGCTGATCGAGCTCCGTGACCATGTTGTCGCGGAGGTAGTCGAACCCGAACTCGTTGTTCGTGCCGTACGTCACGTCCGCCGCGTAGGCCTCCCGCCGGTCGACCGGGCGCAGGTTGACGAGCCGCTCGTCGGTCGTCGGGTAGCCGGGCTCGAAGACGTACGAGGCGTCGTGGGTGATCATCCCGAGGCTGACGCCGAGGAAATGGAAGACCGGCCCCATCCACTGGGGGTCCCGGCGGGCGAGGTAGTCGTTGGGGGTGACGACGTGCACGCCGCGCCCGGACAGGGAGTTGAGGATCGCCGCGAGCGGCGCAACGAGAGTCTTGCCCTCGCCGGTCTTCATCTCGGCGATCTTGCCGTGGTGGAGGACGGCGCCGCCGATCAGCTGCACGTCGAAGTGGCGCATGCCGAGCGTCCGCCGCATCGCCTCCCGGGCGATCGCGAAGACCTCCGCCATGACCTCGTCGAGGGCGGCCTGGATGCGCGCCTGCTCCGCCCGGCGCCTGGTCTTCGCCAACTCCCGGCGGCGCTCCAGGTCCGGGTGATGGAGCTCGTCCTCGGACGGCTCATCGGGCTCCGCGACCTCGCGGATCTCGTCGCGGATCTCGGCGAACCGGGCGCGGATGTCGTCGTCGGACAGACCCTCGAGCTCCGGCTCGAAGGCGGCCGCCTCGTCGACGAGCGGCTGGAGCTTGCGGACCTCGCGGTCATTGGAATCGAGGAAGCGGTCAAGGAAGCGCATGGCCGGCAAAGTATAGGGGCCCCTGCCGGGCGGTCCCGCCAGCGGCTCAGCGGATCGGCAGGTCCCAGAAGCCCGTGCCGTAGCCGAGCACGAGGACGCCGAAGGTGGCTGCCGCCAGGAAGAGCCAGAACAGCACCGACCGCCACGTCGAGGTGGGGTTCATCTCGGGGTTCTTCAGCTCCGGCAGGCGGCCGCCGCGAAGCGAGGCGCCCCAGCGCGGTGAGGCCAGCTGATTGCGCCAGTTGCGATCGGCCACCCGACGCGGCTCGACGCCGCCCTGGCCGTCCGGTCGGTGGAGCTGGAGGCTCATCGGTCTCTCGGTGGCGCGGCCGAGGCGAGCTCGGTCGCAGGTGAGGGCTCGTCGTCTTCGTCGCCCGGCGCGGCGGACGGGCGATCCGGCCGCTCCGCGGCCCCGCCGCCGCCGTCCGGCTGGCCGCGAAGGTCGAGCTTGCGGGCAACGCCATCCTCCCACAGGAGCATCTCCTGGGTGAACGACACCTCGCTGCTGAACAGCGCGCCGACGGACTCGCCGCGGTGGATCCGCTTGATCGCCTCGCCGATGAGCGGTGCGACCGACAGCGTCGTGAGCTTGGGGATCCGCTTCGACGGCGGGAGCGGGATCGAGTCCGTGACCACGACCTCGCGCAGGCTCGAGTCGCGGATCCGCTCGACGGCCGGGTCGCTCAGCACACCGTGGCTGGCGCAGGCGTAGATCTCCGACACGCCCTCGCGCTCCAAGGCCCGGACGATCTCGATCAGTGTCCCTCCGGTGTCGATCTCGTCGTCGACGATCACGGCTCGTCGCCCGCGCACCTCGCCGATGACGTTCATCAGCTCCGCCCGGTCAAGGTTGCCGATCCGCCGCTTCTCGATCACCGCCAGGGGCGCCTCGAGCAGCTCCGCGAACGCGCGCGCCCGCTTGGCAAACCCGAGGTCCGTCACGACGACGAGGTCCTCGAGGTGCTTGTGCTTGAAGTAGTTGGACAGGATGTGGACGGCGGTCAGCTCGTCGACCGGGATGTTGAAGAAGCCCTGGATCTGGCCCTGGTGGAGGTCCATCGACAGGACGCGGTCGGCGCCGGCGACCGTGATCATGTCGGCGACCAGGCGGGCCGTGATCGGGACGCGGGGCTGGTCCTTCTTGTCCGACCGACCGTAGGCGTAGAACGGGATGACGGCGGTGATCCGCCCGGCGCTCGCGCGCTTGAAGGCGTCGATCATGATCAGGAGCTCCATGATCGACTGGTTGACCGGGTGCGAGGTCGGCTGGATCAAAAAGACGTCCTTCTCGCGGACGTTGTCGAGGATCTTGACGAAGATGTTCTCGTTGGCGAACTGGAAGACCTCGAGCCGGCCCGGCTCGGTGCCCAGGTAGCGGCAGATCTTTCGCGCCAGCTCCGGGTTGGAGTTGCCGTGGTAGATCTCGAACTGATCCGCGTACACGCGGGCCTCCCGCTCGGCGACCGCCATCAGCCGACCCGTCAACCCGCCTCGGGACCGGTGTCCGGGTCGGGCCCCGCGTCGGGGCCGCCATTGTCGCCGATGACTCCCGGCTCCGCCAGCCCGGCCCGGAACGCCGAGATCGCGACGACGCGGTCGCCCTCGTTCATCCGCATGGTGATGACGCCACGGGCCTGTGCCTTCTGCCGGTTGATCGTGTTCACGTCGGTCCGGACCACCTGGCCGCCAGCCGAGATGAGGAGAAGCTCTTCGTCGAACTCGGTAACCTGCTGGACCGCCGCCACGTCGCCGGTCTTGCGGCCCTCAAGGCTGATCAGCCGCACGCCCTGCGAGCCGCGGCCCATCGTCCGGAATTCGGTCAGCGGGACGCGCTTGCCGTAGCCCGTCTCTGTCAGGACGAGGATGTCGGCGTCGGGCTGGACGACGCTCATCGACACGACGAAGTCCGCGACACGCGCCAACCGGATTCCGATGACCCCCGCCGCGTCCCGGCCCATCGGCCGGACGTTCGTCTCGTTGAAGCGGGCGATCTTGCCCTGGGCGGTCGCGATGATGATGTCGTCACGGCCGGTGGAGATGTCGACCCAGGCGAGCTCGTCCTTCTCGTCGATCGTGATGGCCCGGATGCCGGTCGATCGGACGCGCTCGAACTGCTCGAGCGGTGTCTTCTTGATCTTGCCGCGGCGCGTGGCGAGGACGAGGAAGTGCCCGGGCTCGAAGTCGGGCAGCACGATCGTCGCCATCGGGACCTCGCCGGCCTCGACCTGGACCCCGGGCAGGTTGATGATCGGGATCCCCTTGGCCTGCCGGCTGGCGTCGGGGATGGCGTGGACCTTTGCGCTGAACACGCGACCGCGGTTGGTGAAGAACAGCGCCCAGTCGTGCGTATTCGCGACGAGGAGGCTGTCGACGGCGTCCTCCTCGCGGGTCACGTGGCCGATGATCCCCTTCCCGCCCCGGTGCTGGCGGCGGTAGGTGGCGACCGGCTGGCGCTTGACGTAGCCGCGGCCGCTGATCGTGATGACGACGTCCTCGTCCGCGATCAGGTCCTCGTCGGTCATCTCGCGGCTGGAGTCGTCGGCGACGCGCGTGCGGCGCTCACCTGCGTAGCGGCGCTTCAGCTCGGCCAGCTCGTCCTTGATGATCCCGAGCACCCGGGCGGGGTTGGCCAGGATGTCCTCGAGCTCGGCGATGTGCTGGATGACCGCCAGGTACTCGTCCTCGATCTTCTTGCGCTCGAGCGCCGCCAGCCGGGCGAGACGCATGTCCAGGATCGCCTGGGCCTGCAGCTCGGACAGGTCGAACCCGGTCATGAGGCTGGAGCGGGCGACATCGACGTCGGCCGACGCACGGATCGTCCGGATGACCGCGTCGAGGTTGTCGAGCGCGATCTTCAGACCCTCGAGGATGTGCGCCCGGGCCTGCGCCTTGCCGAGGTCGAACTCGGTTCGGCGGCGGACGATCTCGCGGCGGTGATCGACGTAGTGCTGGAGGACGGACTTCAGCGGCAGCGTCTGCGGCTGGCCGTCGACGAGTGCCAGCATGTTCACGTTGAAGGCGAGCTGCATGGGCGTGTGCTTGAACAGGTTGTTGAGCACCTTGTGCGGGTTGAAGTCACGCTTGATCTCGATGTAGATGCGCATCCCGTCCCGGTCCGACTCGTCACGGAGGTCGCCGATCCCGTCGATCCTCTTGTCCTTGACGAGATTGGCGATCTTCTCGAGGAGGGTGGATTTGTTGACCTGGTAGGGCAGCTCGCTGACGATGATCGCCATCCGGTCGCCGCGCGCCTCCTCGAAGGCGACCTGCGCCCGCATGACGACCCGGCCACGGCCGTGCGCGTACATCTGTCGGATCGCGTCGACCGTCTCGTGCTCGCCCGTCAGCAGGTTGCGCTGCTGCTCGAACCGGTAGATGGTTCCGCCGGTCGGGAAGTCGGGGCCGTGCACGAAGCGGCACAGGTCGTCCGAGGTGATCTCCGGGTCGTCGACAAGCGCCACCGTCGCGTCGACGATCTCGCCGAGGTGGTGCGGCGGGACGTTGGTCGCCATGCCGACCGCGATCCCCGAGCTGCCGTTGATCAACAGGTTGGGCAGCCTGGCCGGCAGGACGGTCGGCTGCTTCTGGGTCCCGTCGTAGTTGTCCTCGAAGTCGACGGTGTCCTTGTCGATGTCGGCCAGCATCTCGGCGGCGATGCCGGTGAGCCGGGCCTCCGTGTACCGCATCGCCGCCGCCGCGTCACCGTCGACGGACCCGAAGTTGCCCTGGCCGTCGACGAGCGGGTAGCGCATCGAGAAGTCCTGCGCCAACCGGACGAGGGCGTCGTACAGGGCGACGTCGCCATGGGGGTGGTACTTGCCCATCACCTCGCCGACGATCGCCGCGCACTTGCGGAAGGACGAGGTGGCGCTGAGACCCATTTCACCCATCGTGTAGAGGATCCGGCGGTGAACCGGCTTGAGTCCGTCGCGCACGTCGGGCAGGGCACGGGCGACGATCACGCTCATGGCGTAATCGAGGTAGCTGACCCGCATCTCGTCCTCGATGCGGATGGCCCGGACGTTGCCGAGGTCGTCGGTCACAGGTCAGCGTCTCCTAACGAACGTTCGTTTGCCCGGAACCTTGCTGCCGCGGCTGCGGCGACGGACGAAGAGGGCTCGCCGGGGCGCTTCCTGATCCCCGCCAGGCGTGCCCGGAGGCCGTCGGCGTGGGCGGGCGGCAGCTTCGGCAGCGTGTCGCGGATGACCCAGGTCCGGTGGCCATCATGGGTGTTCGCCGCGCGCTCTGCCTCGATCGCGATCGCGGCCAGCGTCCGCTGCGGGTCGAGCTGAGCCATCGTGCGATACGCCCAGCCCAGCGACTTCTGGACGTCCGGCTGGTCGTCGCCGATCAGCTGGGCGAGCAACGGCAGGGCCCGATCGACGATCTGCGGCGTCCGGCCTGAGCGGCGGTCCACGTGCGGGATCGTCGCGAGGGTCGAGCCGACGAGCCGGCGCTCCCACCGCGATGAGGAGAACGCGAGCTGCTCGAGCTCCGCCCAGCGGTGCGGCTCGAGGAGGATGCCGCGGCCGTACGGATGGGCGAGCGCGTCAACGGTGATCCAGTCCCCGACCTCACGCGCCGCGCCCCGGAGGAGCTGCCAGGTCCGTTCCGGCTCACCGACGAGGGTCCGCTCGAGGATGCCGAACGCGAACCAGCGCAGCTCGAGCTCCTCCTCCCGGAGCAGCCGCTCGGCGACGAAGAGCAGCGTGCTGGAGGGGTCTTGCCTTGTGGCTTGTCGGAACCCGCGGGCAACGGCGGCGTGGAGAGGCCAGCGCACGCCGATCAGCGCTCCGATCCCGGGCGCGACGAACTGCTGACCGGCGAGGTAGTCCGGATCGGCCAGCCGCGTGAAGGCCGCCTGCAGGTCCCACACGACTGCGTCGGGGTCCTGGACCTGCTCGGCCAGGTCCCGGCCGAGTTGCTCGGCGTCCTGGCGGCGGGCGGCGACGAACGCGACGGCCCGGGCGGTCGCCTCGCCCGTCGAGCGCGCGGGGATGGCCGGGATGGGCGGCATCGTCGGCACCGTCAGGCGGCCCCCGGGATGGCGGCCTCGCTGCCACGGTACCGGAAGCCGTAGCGAGCCTGGAGCTCGGCCGTTCGCTCCGGATCCGCCGCAACGTAGGTGGCTGTCGCGGTGGCGAGCGCCACCCCTGATGCCTGGTCGCTGATCCGGCCCACCGTCTCGACCAGCCGTCGCCGCGTCCGGGCCACGTGCGCATCCGCGTGGAGCGCCCGGCCGAGCGGCACGGGCCGGCGGAAGTCGACGGCGAGGCGGGCCGTGAGGCCCCAGTTGCCCTGGCCCACGAGCGACCAGGCCATGACCTCGTCGAGGATCGTGCAGAGGATGCCGCCGTGCGCGATGCCGGCCCACCCCTCGAAGCGCGGCTCGAGCGTCAGGTCCGACCAGGCCGCCCCGACCTCGACGTGGAGGGTCATCCGCAGGCCGTGCTCGTTCAGCGAGCCGCAGCCGAAGCACCGGTGGTCGCCGATCTCGAACGGCCGGACGCCGGGGCCGAT
>JACDAV010000020.1 GCA_013695255.1 Chloroflexota bacterium | reverse complement strand
CGCCAGCCGGGTCGTGCTCGGGTTCGGGTTCTTCGAGGGCGTCCCGCGCGCCACCCGCGGCACCGTGGCGCCGCTCGATCCTCAGCCCTGCCTCGACGAGGAGACGGACGCGCCCGACTGCGAGGAGCCCGAGCCGCGTGAGGCCTGCGACCCCGCGGTCAAGGCGTGCCAGGACCTCGCCTTCCAGACGCTCCCCGCGCTCGAGCTGTTCGACCGATCCGACGGCGGCCGGTGGCTTCGGATGACGCAGCTCGAGGCTGACGGGGTGTACGAGCTCGAGGCGCCGGAGCGGTATGTCGATCCGAGCACCGGTACGCTGCTGCTCCGGTTCGTGAACGACGTCCAGGAGGGGATCGGCTTCAACATCGAAGTCCGGCTGGAGGGCGAGGTCCGGTGACGGCGATCGTCACGGCTCGAGGGCTGGTCAAGCGCTACGACGGCACGCTGGCGGTCGCGGGGCTCGACCTCGACGTGCCCGAGGGCGAGATCTTCGGCCTGGTCGGTCCGAACGGCGCCGGCAAGACGACGATCCTTCGGATCCTGGCCACGCTCCTCGAGCCGACCGCGGGCGACGCCGAGATCGCCGGCGCCTCCGTCCGGCGGAACCCCGGCGACGTCCGGCGCGTCCTCGGGTTCATGCCGGATGTGTTCGGGGTCTACGACGACATGAAAGTCTGGGAATACCTCGACTTCTTCGCCCGCTGCTACGGCATCCCTGCCCCGCGTCGCCGCCAGATGATCGGCGACCTGCTGGAGCTGGTGGACCTCGGCGACAAGCGCGACAGTTACGTCCAGGGCCTGTCGCGTGGGATGCAGCAGCGCCTCTGCCTCGCCCACACGCTCGTCCACGATCCCAGCGTCCTGCTCCTCGATGAGCCGGCGTCCGGCCTGGACCCCCGAGCTCGGGTCGAGCTGCGCGAGCTGCTCCGCGAGCTCCGGGCGCTGGGGAAGACGATCCTCATCAGCAGCCACATCCTTCCGGAGCTCGAGGAGCTCTGCACCAGCGTTGCGATCGTCGACCGGGGCCAGGTGCTGGCGCACGGGCGCGTGGCGGACATCGAGCAGCGCCTGCGCGTGGGGGCCGTGCTCCGGGTCCGCGTCCTCGGCGACCTCACGGAGCTCGAGGCGGCGCGAGCGCACTTCGCCGCTGCGCCGTTCGTGGCCTCGTCCGCCGTCCTCGACGACGGGACCATCGAGCTCGGCTTCCGGGGGGACGAAGAGGCGTCCGCCAGGCTGCTCGGCTCCGCGGTGGCGGCGGGAGTGCGGATCGCGAGCTTCGCCCGCGCCGCGAGCGATCTCGAGGAGCTCTTCCTCCAGGTGACTGCCCGCGCCGTGGAGCCGGCCGCGTGATGGACCGACCGGTGGACGAGCGGCCGGCGGCCGGCGTGGATGGCGACCTTCCCGCGGATGAGCCGCAGGCCGGCGCCGGGATGGTCGTCGCGCCGGTCCTGGTGGCCGGACAGGCGGCCGGCGGGCGCCGCCGCCCGGGAGGGCGCAGCGGGTTCCGTCCCGCGCTGGCGGGTGCGTTCGCCGGGCTGAGCGCCGTCGGGGTCAAGGAGCTGCGCGGCCGGATGCGGGGCCGGCGGGCGTTCGTCATCCTGACCGTCTACCTGGTTCTGCTCGGCGCCTTTGCCTGGATGATGGAGCTGATCCTCGAGCAGCAGTACGCGCGCGGCGCGGCGGGTTCGGCTGCGATCGCCTCGGCCCAGATCGGACGCGGGGTGTTCGGGGCGTTGATGATGCTCGAGACGCTGCTCGTCGTCGCGCTCGCGCCGGCCTTCACGGCGGGCGCCATCAGCCTGGAACGCGAGAAGCAGACCCTGGACATGCTGGTGACGACCCCGATCTCGTCGGTCGCGATCGTGATCGCCAAGCTCTTCAGCGCGCTGACCTACCTGTTCATCCTGATCCTGGCCTCCATCCCGCTGACGGCACTCGTGTTCGTCTTTGGCGGCGTGGCGCCGGACGACGTGGTCCGGGGGTACGCCGTCCTGCTCGCGACAGCGATCGGTCTGGGCGCGGTCGGCCTGTTCTTCTCGGCGCTGATGAAGCGCACCCAGGCGGCCACGATCGCGACCTACTTCGGCGTGCTGTTCGTGACCCTTGGCGCCTTCTTCGTGTTCTTCTTCTGGAACGAGATGTCGACGGCCGGGAATGGTCGGGGGATCGGCCCGATCAAGGGGCGGCCGCCCGAGGCGCTCGCCTGGCTGAACCCATACTTCGCGCAGGCGGACGTGATGTGCGGCGTCGAGGACGGGTTCGGCGATTGGTGCGGGCGGGTCGCCTTCGTCTCGCAGCGCCCCGTCTTCGGCGGCATCGCACCATTCCCGACGGTCGAGCCAGGCGGCCAGCCCGCCATCGAACCCGGGTTCCCGGACGTCGGCGTCGTGGGCGGTGAGGTTCAGCCGTTCGGCGTCGTCCGCGACAGCTTCTGGCCCAAGAGCGCAATCGCCTGGCTCGGTCTGGCAGCGGTGCTGATCGTGGCCTCCGTTCAGCTCGTCACGCCCACCCGACGCTGGCGACCGAGCCGGTTGTTCGGCCGTCGCTCCACCCGGAGGGCTGTCTCATGATCCGGCGCATCGCCGCTCGCCTGCCGCGCCGACGCACGGGCAGCGAGCCCATCCACGTTCCCCTCGATCCCCGGCTGGTCATCGCCGGCCCGCTCGATCCCGCGCTCGAGCAGATCCGTGCCCAGCTGCGGCCGCACGCCCGCCGCCTCTGGCTGCGGAGGATCGGGCGGCGCGCGTGGGCCGCCCTGGCATCGGTCGTCATTGCCGAGCTGGCGCTGTGGACCCTCGCCCGCTTCGTTCCCATCGAGCAGGCGCCCGTTGCCGGAGCCGCGATCCCGGTGGTCGGGCTGCTCGGGCTGCTGGTGGCCGCGGTGGCCTGCCGGCCGAGCCTGGGCGAGGCGGCGCTGGCCGTTGACGCCGAGGGCCGCCTCGGCGACCGTGTCACGAGCGCCCTGGCGCTTGCGGCGTCCGTGCCGTCCGCCGCCGGTCCCGCCGATCCGGAGGAGGATCCCGCGCCGGCCGACGACCTGATCGAGCAGCGGCGCTTCGTTCGTCGACAGCGGCTGGACGCGGTTGCCGCCCTGCGAACCGTGCCACCCGCGCTCTTCCGGCCCCGGCTGTCGCGCCGGCCGGCCGTGGCGTCACTCCTGGCCGCCATCGTGCTTGCGCCGATGGTCCTGCTGCCGAACCCGCAGGACATCGCGATCGCCCAGGCTCGGCAGGTCCGCGAGGAGGCGAATCGCCAGGCCGAGCGAATCGACGAGATCGCGAAGGAGCTCGAGGGCAAGGGAGCGGACCTCGAGGATCCCCGCACACAGCTCGCCCGCGAGCTGCGGGAGCTCGCGCGTCAGCTGCGCGACCGTCCGGGCGACCTGGACGTCAACCTCGCGCGTGTCGGCAGCGTCGAGAGTCGCGTCCGCTCGCAGCTCGATCCTGCCAACGAGCAACGGGCGTCTGCGCTGACCAGCCTCAGCCGCAGCCTGTCCCGGGCCTCCACCGGTCGCAGCGACGCCAACCGCGACGGCGATCCGAAGCAGGCGGCCAGGGACCTCGCGGATGTCCGCGACAAGCTGGACCAGCTGACTCCGGAGCAGATGCGCGACCTCGCGCGGCAGCTCGCGGAGCAGCAGACGACGGCCAGCCAGGCGGATGGAGCAGCCGGCCAGGCGCTCCGGGACGCGGCGGCCAGCCTCGGTCAGGGCGATGCCGCGGGGGCCCGGGAGGCGCTCGACCGACTTGGCGAGGCGCTGGGCAACGCCGACCGGCGGGTCGACGTGAGCCGCGACCTCGCAGCGGCCGCGTCGCGGTTGCAGGATGCCCGCCGCAACCTGGCCGATGCAGGACGGCCCGCCACCGGCAACCAGGGCCAGACCGGCAGCCAGCCGGGCCAGAGCGGACAGCCCGGCAACCAGGGCCAGGGTCAGGGCCAGGGGCAAGGTCAGGGAGGGGGCTCCCTCGGCGGCGGCGGCTCCAACGCGCAGCACCTCGGCTCCGGGACGAGCGGCGCTGGTCGGCCGGCCGGCCCGGTCAACGGCAATCGCCCCGCGAACGAGGCCGACGAGCTGAACACCGTCTTCGCCCCGTTCGATCGCTTCGGCCGCCCGGGCGATCCGTCGTACGTGGCCGGCACCGGCGGCGACGGCCAGAGCCAGCAGGGCAACGGCACCGGTACGGGCGCCACCAACCCCGCGCTGACCCCGTACGCAGACGTCTACGCCGAGTTCCGCGACTACGCTCAGACGACGCTCGAGCGCAACTACGTGCCGCTCTCGGTCAAGGACTTCGTGCGCGACTACTTCAGCTCGCTGGACCCGTCCAACTGATCGAGGCCGAACGCCTCGACCCGTCACCGGAGGACCGCATGGAAGCCACATCGGCGCCGTCCCGTACGGCGCCCGGGATCGCCCCGGAAGTGTTCGCCGAGCGTGCCCAGGCGATCGAGCGGGAGGTCGGCGAGGTCATCGTAGGCCAGCGCGACCTGGTCCGGCACACGCTGACCGCCCTGCTGGCGAACGGACATGCGCTGCTGGAGGGCGTTCCGGGCCTCGGCAAGACGATGCTCGTGCGGACCATCGCCGACGTCATCGACTGCGCCTTCAACCGGATCCAGTTCACGCCGGATCTCATGCCGGCGGACATCACCGGCACGAACATCCTGATCGAGGAGGAGGGCAGGCGCGTCTTCCGGTTCCAGCCGGGCCCCGTCTTCGCCAATCTGGTCCTCGCCGACGAGATCAATCGCGCGACGCCCAAGACCCAGTCCAGCCTCCTCGAGGCCATGCAGGAGCAGCAGGTCACCGTCGCCAGGCAGCGCTACCCGCTGACGCCGCCGTTCTTCGTGCTCGCCACGCAGAACCCGCTCGAGATGGAGGGCACCTATCCCCTCCCCGAGGCGCAGCTCGACCGATTCCTGTTCAAGGTCCTGGTGCCGTTCCCGTCCGAGGAAGACCTCGTGCGGATCGTCGACCGGACCACGGGTTCCGATGCACCGAGCGCCCGCAAGGTCTGCACCGCCGCCGAGATCGTCGAGATGCAGCGACTTGCCCGGGCCGTCCCGATCGCCCCGCACGTCGCCGCCTACGCCGTCAGCATCCTGTCGGCGACCCATCCGGACCAGCCGCGCGCACCGGGCCTTGTCCGGGACTACGTTCGCTACGGCGCCTCGCCGCGCGGTGCCCAGGCGCTCGTGACCGCGGGCAAGATCGGCGCACTGCTCGATGGCCGCTTCAACGTGTCGCTCGACGACGTCCGCCAGGCGGCCCTTCCGGCCCTCCGTCACCGGATCATCCTCAACTTCGAGGGCGAGGCCGAGGGCATCACGACCGAGGCGGTCGTCCGCTCGATCCTCGACAGCGTCGCCCCGCCCACGGTCGAATAGACCGCGCGCGGGCCACGTCGATGACCAGTCCGGCCCCGTCGCCCGGCTCCGCGTCCGCCGAGCGCAAGGTCTTCCTGCCCACCGACGTCGACCCGACCGTCTTCGACGAGGCATTCCTGCGCCAGCTGGAACGGCTGCTTCTGCTCATGAAGTCGCCGGTTCGCGGCGGCCTGAAGGGCGGTCGCCGGAGCGTCAAGCGCGGCCAGTCGGTGGAGTTCGCCGACTACCGCGACTACTCGCTGGGCGACGATCTTCGGCAACTCGACTGGAACGTCTACGCGCGGCTCGAGCGGCTGTTCGTGAAGCTGTTCATCGAGGAGGAGGACGTGACCGTCACCTTCCTGATCGACGGCTCCGCCTCGATGGCCGCCGGCCGACCCTCCAAGCTGCTCTTCGCCAAGCGCGCCGCGGCTGCGCTGGGCTACATCGGCCTGGCGTCGGAGGATCGGGTGGCCGTGACCGTCCTGGGCGGCCGGGTCGCGCGGCGCCAGCCGTCGCTGCGCGGTTCCGGCCGTGTCTTCCGGCTGTTGAGCAACCTGTCGGCGATCGAGGTGGCGACCGGAGCGACGGACCTCGTCATGGCCGCCCGCCACGCCGCCGCGCAGCTCGCCGGTCGTGGGGTGGTCGTCCTCATCTCCGACCTCCTCGACCCGGCCGCCGAGCGCGTCATTCGGGAGCTCGCCGCGACGGGCTCGGAGCTGGTCATCCTCCACGTCCTCTCGCCGGACGAGCTGGATCCCCGGCTCGAGGGGGACCTGCGCCTGGTCGACGTCGAGACCGGGGACGGAATGGACGTCACCGTCGACCTCGCCACCCTGGATGCCTACAAGGCGCGCCTCGCCGCCTGGCAGGCCGGGTTCGCCGACGTCGCGGCCAAGCGCCGCGCGAGCTACGTCAGCCTGCCGAGCGACCTCCCGCTGGCGGAGCTGGTGTTTGCCGAGCTCCGCCGCCGCCGGGTCATCGGCTAGGCGCCGGCCATGCCCTTCGCGACCCCGCTCGCCCTGCTCGGGCTCCTGTTCGTGCCGCTCGTTGTCGCGATGTACCTGCTCAAGCTGCGGCGTGACCAGGCGGTGGTGCCCTCGACGCTGCTGTGGAGCCGGCTCCTGACCGACGTCGAGGCGAATGCGCCCTGGCAGCGGCTGCGCCGGAGCCTGCTGCTCCTCCTGCAGCTGCTGCTCGTGCTGATCCTCGCCCTGCTGGCCGCGCGACCGTTCCTCGAGCGGCCGGCCGGACTCGCCCGCGACATCGTCCTGATCGTCGACGCGTCAGCCAGCATGGCCGCGACGGACGTCGCCCCGGACCGGATGGCGGCGGCGCGGGACGCCGCCCTCGAGGCCCTCCGCGACCTGCCCGCCGGCGGCAAGGTGAGCGTCATCGCGGCCGGCCACAGCGCGCGGATCGTCTCGTCCGGCTCGACGGACCTGGGGCGCGTCCGGCAGGCCATCGCGTCGATCGAGCCGGTCGCCTCGGGCGGCGACCTGGGCGACGCGCTGCGGCTGGCCGATGCCCTGGCGGCGCGCTCCGGGGACGCGGAGATCCTCGTCGCCACCGATGCTGCCCTCGGCGAGGTGCCGACCGCGCGGGTCGGGGCCCCCGTCCGCGTCCTTCAGGTGGGACGGGAGCGGCGCAACCAGGCGATCGTGGCGCTGGGGATCCGGACCGCGCCCTCCGGCCTGACGAAGTCGGCCTTCATCAGCATCGCCAACCTCGACATCGAGCGTGCCGAGCCACGGATCGAGGTCTACGGCGATGGCATCCTGCTCGACTCGCGCGACCTCTCGCTCGACGCCCAGGCCCGTGCCGAC
>JACDAV010000397.1 GCA_013695255.1 Chloroflexota bacterium | reverse complement strand
TTCATCGGCGGGCGCGAGGTCGAGGCCAGCGACGGCGGCACGTTCGTCAGCGTCAATCCGGCCACGGAGGAGCCCCTGGCGGTGGTCGCCAGAGCGACCGGGGCGGACATCGACCGGGCCGTCGCGGCGGCCCGCCGCGCCCAGCGGCGGAGCTGGGGCACCCTGCCGGGCAGGGAGCGGGCCAAGTACCTGTTCCGCATCGCCCGGCTCCTGCAGGAGCGCAGCCGCGAGTTCGCCGTGCTCGAGTCGATGGATGGCGGCAAGCCGATCAAGGAGTCGCGCGACGTCGACGTGCCGCTCGCGGCGGCCCACTTCTGGTACTACGCGGGCTGGGCGGACAAGCTCGAGTACGCGTTCCCGGGCCGGGTCGCCAAGCCGCTCGGCGTGGCGGCGCAGATCATCCCGTGGAACTTCCCGCTGCTGATGCTGGCCTGGAAGATCGCCCCGGCGCTCGCGGCCGGCAACACGGTGGTCCTGAAGCCGGCATCGACGACGCCGCTCAGCGCGCTGCTGTTCGCCGACGTCTGCCGCCAGGCTGACCTGCCGCCGGGGGTCGTCAACATCGTGCCCGGGCCGGGCGAGATCGGGATGCACCTCGTGACCCACCCGGGCGTCGACAAGGTCGCCTTCACCGGCTCGACCGAGGTCGGCAAGAAGATCGCCCGCGGCGTCGCGGGCTCGGACAAGGGCCTCACGCTCGAGCTCGGCGGCAAGGCCGCCAACATCGTGTTCGACGACGCGCCGCTCGACCAGGCGGTCGAGGGGATCGTCAACGGCATCTACTTCAACCAGGGCGAGGTCTGCTGCGCCGGCTCGCGGCTGCTCGTCCAGGAGTCGATCCAGGGGCCGCTGGTCGAGAAGCTCAAGGACCGCCTGGCGACGATCCGGGTCGGCGACCCGCTTGACAAGAACACGGACGTCGGCGCCATCAACTCGAAGCAGCAGCTCGAGAAGATTACCGAGCTGGTGGCCGCCGGGACGGCCGAAGGCGCGGAGATCTACCAGCCGGCCTGCGACCTGCCGGACCGCGGCTACTTCTTCCGTCCGACCCTATTCACCGGCGTCGCCCAGTCCCACCGGATCGCGCGCGAGGAGATCTTCGGGCCGGTCCTGTCCGTGCTGACCTTCCGCACGCCGGAAGAGGCGATCGAGAAGGCCAACAACACGCCGTACGGCCTGTCGGCCGGGGTGTGGACGGACAAGGGCAGCCGGATCCTGTCGATGGTCAGGCGGCTCAAGGCGGGCGTCGTGTGGGCCAACACGTTCAACCGCTTCGACCCCACGTCGCCATTCGGCGGCTACAAGGAGTCCGGGTTCGGCCGCGAGGGCGGCATGCACGGCCTGCACGCGTACGTTCGCCTCGAGGACCGATGACGGTCGCCACCGGCCCGGGCCGCGAGGCGTCGCCCTGCCGCAGGCAGTCTGCGAACTCGTTGCGCCCAAGCGCAATCGTTGCGCTTGGTTCGAACCATTCCGCAGCCCGCGCGCGGCGCGACGCAGCCGGGGACGTGCCATGACGGCCGCGCCGGCGCCGCGCCTCGAGGTCCGGAAGACGTACAAGCTGTACCTCGGCGGGGCGTTCCCGCGCAGCGAATCGGGCCGGTCGTACGTCGTCCGCGCGGCCGGCGGGGCCCCGCTCGGGAATGCCGTGCGCGCCTCGCGCAAGGACCTGCGCGACGCTGTCCGGGCCGCCCGCAAGGCCGCTCAGCCATGGGCCGACAAGACGGCGATGAACCGGGGCCAGGTGCTCTACCGGGTGGCGGAGCTGATGGAAGGTCGCCGAGAGCAGTTCGAGGCGGAGGTCGCGGCCGCGGAGGGCGTCCGGGACGCGCGGGCCCGCGAGCTCGTGGCCCGCTCGATCGATCGCTGGGTCTGGTACGCCGGCTGGGCGGACAAGATCGCCCAGGTGCTCGGCTCGTCCAACCCGGTCGCGGCCCCGTACTTCAACTTCACGATCCCCGAGCCGACCGGCGTCGTTGGCATCGTGGCGCCGGAGACGTCGTCGCTGCTGGGTCTCGTCAGCCGCCTGGCGCCGCCGCTCGTGACCGGCAACGCGACGGTCGTGCTCGCCTCGGAGACCCGGCCGCTGCCGGCGGTCACGCTGACCGAGGTCCTCGCCACGAGCGACGTCCCGGGCGGCGTCGTGAACCTCCTGACCGGCTTGAAGCAGGAGCTCGTGCCGATCCTGGCGGGGCACGTGGACGTCGATGCGATCGACACCTGGGGCGTGCCGGACGACCTCCGCACCCGGGTCGAGGAGATGGCGGCCGACAACGTCAAGCGGATCTCGCGGCGCCCCGCGGGGGTGGCGGACGCCCGCTTCGACTGGACCGACGACCGGGCGACGGAGCGGCCCGAGTGGATCGCCGCGTTCCTCGAGATGAAGACCGTCTGGCACCCGATCGGCGTCTGAGCCGGCGCTCGCGCGTGCCTCCCCACGCCGTCGCCCTCATCGCGGTCGCGGCCGTCCTTCAGCCTCGCTCGGGACGTGCTCCCGTGGGCGGGGCGGCCGATGCGCCGGTGGGGGTCGTCGCCGCGGCGCCGAAGAGCCGCCTCTTCCCGTAGCGCGAGTTGACCAGCGCCACGCCGCCGATGATCAGGAGGGTGCCCAGGATCCGGTTCGGCGTGACGGGTTCGTTGAGGAGGACGCCGAGCGCGATCCCGAACACCGGCAGCAGGTAGGCCACCAGCGACGTGCGGGTGGCGCCCCAGTCGCGGAGGATCCGGAAGTAGAGCAGGTAGGCGAAGCCTGAGCCCAGCACGCCGAGCCAGACGACCGCGAACAGCGAGTCGCGCGTCACCGGGACCCGCCCGATCGGACGCTCGATGACGAGTGCCAGGACCGCGCTGATGGCCAGCGCGAACGTGACCTGGAACAGGGCGGGGATCATCGGCCGGAGGCCCGTCACGTTCCGCTTCGCGTAGACGTTGCCGAGCGCGTAGCTGACCGACGAGCCGATCAACGCCAGCCAGCCGAGGAGGTTGTTGCCCTCCAGCACGCCGAGGTCCGGCGCGAAGAGCACCAGCACACCGGCGAAGCCGACCGCGAGACCGACGACCCGGTTGAGCGTCACGTGCTCGTCCGGGAGGAACAGCGGCGCGATCACGATCACGAACAGCGGGACGGTGGCATTGAGGATCGCCGCCAGCGCGGAGTCGATCGACTGCTCGCCCCACGTGATCAGGAAGAATGGCAGGACGATGTTCACGACCGACATGACGAGCAGGTGCCCGTACTGGCGCGGGCTGCGCGGCAGCGGCTCACGCGCGATCGCGACGACCGTGACGAGGACGAGGAAGCCGAAGAAGAGACGGCTCGCGACGAGGGTGAGCGGGGGCAGGCCGGCCTCGACGCCGATCTTGATGAAGAAGTAGCTGCTGCCCCACATGAAGCCGAGGGCGATGAAGAGGAGCCAGAGAAGCCGGCTGGAGCGGTGGGCGTCGGTCATGGTGGGGATCCTAGCGGACATTGGCCTATTCCGCTAGGCCAAGTTTGGTTGCGACGAGGCAGGGTCGCCTTCGCCCAGCATCCCCTACAACACGGTCAGGGCCGGTCAGGTTTCCGCGCCGGTACGATGCGCGGGGGAGGAGGGTCCATGCGCCTGTGGGGCGGCCGGTTCGCGGAGGGCAACGACGCGCGCGTCGCGGACTTCACGCGCTCGATCGAGATCGACCGGGCGCTGGCCGACGACGACCTCGTCGGCTCGATCGCCCACGTCCGGGGGCTCGGCCGCGCCGGCATCCTCGACAAGGGCGAGGTAGCGAGGCTGGTCGACGGCCTCGAGGCGCTGCGCGCCGACGTCGCGACGGGACGGATCGAATGGGACCCAGCGCTCGAGGACGTGCACCTCAACCTCGAGGCGGCGCTGACGGAGCGGATCGGGCCGCTGGCCGGCAAGCTCCACACGGGACGATCCCGCAACGACCAGGTCGCCACCGACCTCCGTCTCTGGACCCGGCGCGCGATCGACCGGCTGGACGCGTCGCTCGTGGAGCTGGAGGGGGCGCTGGTCGACCTCGCGGAGCGGGAAGGGGAGGCGATCCTCGCCGGGACGACGCACATCCAGCCGGCCCAGCCGGTTCTGCTCGCCCATCACCTGCTCGGTCACGTGGAAGCTTTCGAGCGCGACCGGGGTCGGCTCGCCGATGCGCGGCACCGGCTGAACGTCTCGCCGCTCGGTTCGGGGGCGCTGGCCGGGGCCGGGTTCCCGCTCGACCGCGAGGCCACGGCCGCCGATCTCGGGTTCGACGGCGTGACCCGGAACTCCATCGACGCGGTCGGCGACCGTGACTTCGTGGTCGAGACGCTGTCCGCGATCGCGCTGGCGATGGTCCACCTCTCCCGGCTGGCGGAGGAGATCACGTGGTGGTCGAACCCGGCCTTCGGCTGGGTGCGGGTGTCGGATGCCTTCTCGACCGGCAGCTCGATGATGCCCAACAAGCGGAACCCGGATCCGGCGGAGCTCGTGCGCGGGCGCGCCGCCCGGGTCACCGGCTCGCTCGCCGGCGCGCTCGGGCTGCTCAAGGGTCTGCCGCTGGGCTACCAGCGCGACCTGCAGGAGGACAAGGCGCCGCTGTTCGAGGCGGTCGCCACGCTCGAGTCGTCGCTCTACGTGATGGCCGGTCTTGTGGCGACGCTCACGATCGACGCCGAGCGGATGCGCGCAGCCGCGGAGCAGGGCCATACGACCGCAACGGCCGTCGCCGACGCGCTCGTCCGGCGCGGGGTCCCGTTTCGGGCGGCGCACCACGCCGTGGGCGCGCTCGTGGCCCGGGCCGAGGCGGCCGGCGTGACGCTCGCCGAGCTGGAAGACGCCGTCGTCGGCGATGCGCTCAGCGCGACGGACGACCCGACGGCGCGCTCGCTCGCGGGCGACCAGGCGGTCCTCGCCGAGCTGCGCAACGCGTCCGCTGTCGAAGCGGCGCTGGCC
>JACDAV010000378.1 GCA_013695255.1 Chloroflexota bacterium | reverse complement strand
CCTCGACCTCGGCTCGGGCGGTGGGATCGACTGCCTGATCGCGGCGCGGAGCGTCGCGCCCGGGGGCAGCGTGGTCGGCATCGACTTCCTGGCCGAGAAGATCGATCGGGCGACCCAGTCCGCGGCCGAAGCGGGGGTGCTCAACGTCCGCTTCGTCGAGAGCGAGATCGAGGCCCTCCCATTGGCCGACGCCACGGTCGATGTCGTGATCAGCAATGGCGTGATCAACCTGTCGCCGCGCAAGGTGCGTGTCCTCGCCGAGGCGTTCCGCGTCCTACGACCCGGTGGTCGCCTGGCGATCGTCGACCTCGTGCTCGATCATGATCTGCCGCCCGAGATCCAGACTCATCCCGCGGCATGGGCCGGCTGCCTGTCGGGCGCGCTGTCGGAGATCGCGATGTACAAGGGTCTGCGGCGGGCCGGCTTCCGGGACGTCGGGATCGAGCCCCTCGACGACTTCGGGATCGCCGAGTGCGCGCTTTACCCGCTCTTCAACGACGAGCTCCTCGGACTGCTTCGGTCTCTCGTTCCGGCCGAGCGCCATGGGCGGATCGCGCGGAGCGTCATCGTCCGCGGCCGGAAGCCCGCCCCGGACGAGTCACTGCCCGGTCGCTCCCGGGGCTGAGGACGGCCGATGGAGGCAAGCATCACGACAGCGATCGAGGAACGCCCGGAACCGGTGCTCACCGGCAAGAAGTATGACGACCCGTCGTGGGCCGAGCGGTATGCCCGCTACTGGGAGCCGGTCCTGGCACCGGCCGGGCGACGGCTGCTCGATGCACTCGCCCAGGACCGTCTGCTTTCCGACGCGGCGCCGGCGCCACTCTCCGGGGCCCTGACCCTCCTCGATGTCGGGACCGGTACGGGCCTTCTCACCCTCAACGCCGCCCAGCGCTGGCCCGGCGCGCGCATCATCGGCGTCGACCCCTCGGCGGCAATGGTGGCGGTGGCCCGCCGGCGGGCCACCGGGTTCGTGGCCGCCGACACCCAACTCGAGTGGTACGAGGCGCCGGCGGACCGTCTCCCGTTCCCCGATCAGGTGGTCGATCTCGCCGTCTCCTCGTTCGTCTTCCAGCTCGTGCCCAAGCGCCTCGCGGCCTTACGCGAGACGTATCGGGTCTTGCGGCCCGGCGGGCTGCTGGGCTACGTGACGTGGATCAAGATGGACGAGCCGTTCGTGCCTCGGGACATCGTCGACGAGGAGGTCGGGGAGCTGGCGGCCAGCTGGGGTGGAGCGGCCTCGGTCGCCGGTGACGTCGCCTCGGTCGGCGCTGCGGCCCGCCAGCTGCGTCGGGCCGGTTTCCAGCGCGTGCGGGCATGGCAGGAGGACCTCTCCCGCCCGTGGACACGTGCCGCGTACCTCGAATACGTTGAGGCGTGCCGCAACGCCGATGCGTTCGCCAGCCTCGACGCCGACGCCCGCACAGCCCTGCGCGACCGGATAATGGCTCGGCTGGCCCGCCTCCCGAGTTCGGGGTTCACCTGGAGTGCACCGATCGTCTTCGCGATCGGGCGGCGGCCCGGCTGACGACCTTGTCGAGCGGTCGGGAATACGCCGCCCATCCCCGTCGTCGTATCCGGTAGCAGGCCGCACTCCAGGAGGTTCAGACCGTGACCGAGCTCAGCACCGCACCTGTCGACGTCGAGTCGCTCCGCGCATCCATCCGCGCCGAGTATGCGGCCGTGGCGGAGCACCCCGACCAGGGGTTTCACTTCCACACGGGCGCGCGGCTGGCCGCGATCCTCGGCTACCCGGAGGACTGGATCGCCGCCCTGCCGCCAACCGTCATCGAGTCGATGGCCGGGACGGGCAATCCGTTCGCTCTCGGCGACCTTCGGGCTGGCGAACGGGTCGTGGACTGTGGGTCAGGCGCGGGCGTCGACAGCATTCTCGCCGCCAGGCTCGTCGGGCCGGACGGCTCGGTGATCGGCGTCGACATGACCCTGGAGATGCTCGCCAAGGCCCGTCGCAACGCCGGGCTCGCGGGCCTGCGTAACGTCGAGTTCCGCGAGGGCGTCCTCGAGGCGCTGCCGGTCCCGGACGGCTGGGCCGACGTTGTCATCTCGAACGGCGTCCTCAACCTCGTGCCGGACAAGGCCGTGGCGCTGGCCGAGATCTTCCGCGTCCTCCGTCCGGGCGGTCGGATCCAGCTCGCGGACATCGTCCTGAACCGACCTGTTCCCGCTGGTTCGAAGGCCGACGTGAGCCTGTGGACCGGCTGTATCGCCGGCGGTCTCGTCGAGGACGAGCTCCTGTCGCTCGTGGCGGGGGCGGGATTCCGCGACATCGACGTGCGGCGGGGGGTGGACGTCTTCGCGGGCGCTCCGCAGAACTCGGACGCCGCCGAATTCGGGACCGTGGGTGCCGGGATCGTCGGGCGCAGGCCCTGAGGCGCCATCAGAGCCGCGCGCGTTTGGATCGCCAATGTGGAGTGGAGGAGAACGTCCCCTCGTTTGTGATGCTCCTTACCTCGTCGAGCGTGTCGGTACGAACCGGTATTGAAGCGCCTCACACGTGGTTCTTCGCGATGACGGCCTGGACGTCGGACGAGCTCACGCAGATCGGGCTAGCCGTCGAGTTTCAGGTCGCGTCGCGCCGGTCCGACAGCAGCCTTCGGCCGTACGTCATGATCTGGGGTGTCCGCCACGCGGCCCACATCTACGTTCGGTCTGCCCATGGTTGGAACAACCCGTGGTTCCAGCGGGCGCTTCAGTCCGGCGACGGGCGCATCCGCGCCGGCGGCGTCGAGCGCGACATCGCGTTCGAGCAACCCGATCCAGACGTCGGCGAGGACGTGCACGCCGCGTACCACGCCAAGTACGACGGGTACGGAACCGGCATCGTCGGAACTGTGGTGTCCCCCGAAGCAGCCCGGTCGACGCTCAGGCTCGTGCCTCGCTAGCGACACGCTCGGGCCGCTTCGATCGGGTCCCGAGTTGAGGGCTAACCGACGCCATGCTGGGAACGATCAACCATCCCGCCGCACTCCCGACGTAGATCAACTGCTCGGTGCTGAGTCCCGACCGCGCCCGTAGGTCGGCCAGGTGGCGCTTTGCGGTGCTCGGTCGAACGCCCAGGAGTGCAGCCGCCCCTGACACCGAGCCGCGGGCCGCGACGAAGGCGGCGAGCACCTCCAGCTGACGCGGGGTTGCCGACTGCGGCAGGGCGCCGCGCAGGTACCCGTCCCTCATGCCAGTCGCCTGACCGCGGCGAGCCACTCATCGCGGCCCTCGACGGGCATCTCGTAGGCTGTTAGCGCGTGTCCAACACCTGTCGGGCGCGCCATGACAGCCTCCGGCAGCGCGATAGCGAGTCTGTGCCGGTACGCGGCCGCAACGCGGGCAGCGAGGATGTCCAGCTGGCGCGGAGTCGCTTTGGGGTGGGCTCTCATGCGCTTCGTTCCGCATCGGCCGCGACCGACGCCCGTGGAGTTGCGTTTATCATCAGGAAGCGCAGGGGTTGCTGAGTTAAGGAGGGGCTAGCCCTCTCGCCCCGACCAAACTCACGTTCTTTCCCGATCTCGAACACGGTCGGCAAGGCGTTGACCGCGATGCGGATCTCGGTCGAGTCGGCGGGCCCGGGGAAGGGCATGCTGGCGGCCATCACGTCGGTCGCATCCGGGCCGACCCGGCTGC
>JACDAV010000360.1 GCA_013695255.1 Chloroflexota bacterium | reverse complement strand
GGGCCCGAGGACCGCAACGGGACTCGCAACCACGACGAGATCCGCTTCTGGGCGGACTACGTCACGCCGGGGCGGACCTCGCGCTACATCTACGACGACGACGGTGACCGCGGCGGCCTGAAGCCCGGCCAGCTGTTCGTCATCGCCGGCGACCAGAACTCCGATCCGCTCGACGGCGACAGCATCCCGGGTTCCATCCAGCAGCTGCTCAACAATCCGCTCGTGAACACCCGGACCACGCCGTCCAGCGAGGGTGGCCCGTACTGGGCGGAGGTCCAGGACGCGCTCAACGACACGCACCGCAGCGATCCGGCCTACGACACGGCCGACTTCTGCGACACGCCCGCGTTCCCGCCGTGCAGCGGCCCGGGCAACCTGCGAGCGGACTACGTGCTGCCTCGGAAAGGTCTGCGGATCGTCGACGCCGGCGTCTTCTGGCCGACCGGCTCGGACCCGCTCGTCTATCTGACCGGCACCGGCTTCCCGGTGCCGAGCTCGGACCACCGCCTCGTCTGGGTGGACGTCCGTGTTCCGGGCTGAGGGATCGGAGTCGCGGGGGTTAACACCGCGCTACCGCGCCGCTATCGTTGGCAGCACACCGTGACGCGGAGCGGTCCGCTTCCAGCGCCGGACCGTCCCGGTTCGTCAGCCCATCCCATGGCTCGAGGAGGCCCTTTGTGATCCGACGCACCCCCGGCTCCCGCCTGTATCGGGGCCTGTTCGCCGTCGCGGCGATCGCGGCCCTCGTCAGCCCATCGGTTGCGTTGGCCGCGAAGCCCGCCGTCCCCGGGCAGACGACGGCGATCCGCATCCTGAACATCGCCGACTGGCACGCACAGCTCGACCCGCTCAACGTCAACGGCGTGAACGTCGGCGGCGCCGAGGCGCTGTCGAGCTACTTCGACCAGGAGCGCGCCGGCAACCCGAACACCATCACGCTCACGGGCGGCGACGACTTCGGGGCATCGCCGCCGCTCTCCTCGTTCTTCGATGAGGTTCCGGCCGTCCTCGCCGAGCGCCTCATGGGCATTGACGTCGGCACGTTCGGCAACCACAACTTCGACAAGGGCATCGACCATCTCCAGGAGATGATCGACCTGGCCGGATCGACGAGCGCGGTCGGCGAGCCGTACGAGTACGTGTCGGCCAACCTCCAGAACCGCGACGCGGAGCTGTCTGGCGTCAAGGACTACAGGATCTTCGAGTACCAGGGCGTCAAGGTGGCCGTCATCGGGATCACCAACCCGGAGGCGCCCGGGCTCGTCTTTCCCGGCAACTTCGGCACGATCGTGCCCACGGATCCGGTCGCGGCGGCCATGCGCGCCAAGGCGGCCGCCCGCGCCGAGGGCGCCAAGGTCTTCATCGCCATCACCCACCTGGGCATCGAGGGCCGGAACGCTGCCGGTCAGGCCTTCGGGCCGCTCGTCGACTTCGCCAACGGCGTGTCCGGCTTCACCGTCATCTTCGGCGACCACACCAACTTCATGTACGAGGCGGTGATCAAGGGCCAGCTCGTCATCGAGAACCTGAGCAAGGGCCTCAGCTACTCGCGCACGGACCTCGTCGTTCGGCGGGGCACCGGCGAGCTCATCTCGCGCACGAACGCGTTCGTGACGCCGTTCTCCACCGGGCGCACCGATCCCGAGATCGCCGCCATGCTCCAGCCGTTCCGCGACGAGCTGGCGCCGATCCTCAACGTCCGGCTCGGCAGCTCGACGGTGGCCGTGCCCCGGACGGATGCCTGCGGGAACACGAACGGCCGGACCTGCGAGTCGCTGCTCGGCAACGTCGTGACGGACGCACTGCGGCTGCGCTACGCGGCGGACTTCGCGATCACGAACTCCGGTGGCCTGCGCGCGGCGCTGACCTGCCCGACAACCGACAGCCCCACGGACTTCTGCCCGGCCTTCACGCCTCCGCCGTATCCGATCACCCGCGGCCAGACGTACGGCGTCCTGCCCTTCGGCAACTTCGCGGTGACGGTGTCGATGACCGGTGCGGAGCTCAAGGCGATGCTCGAGAACGGCGTGTCGCTCGCAGGCGCCCAGGGCCGGTTCCCTCAGGTGTCCGGATTGTGCTTCACGTACGATCCGTCGGCCGCCGCCGGCAGCCGGGTCATCAGCGCGGTCCGTCAGGCGGCTGACGGCTCGTGCACCGGGGCCGCCGTGAACCTCACCTCGTCGGCGACGTACCTCGTCGCGATGAACGACTTCATGGCGACGGGCGGCGACGGGTACGGCCCCTTCGCCACCAGCCGGATCAACTCCGATGGCACGACCCTCGAACAGGTGCTCGCGGACTACATCGTCGCCCAGGGGACGATCTCGCCGACGATCCAGGGCCGGATCGTCTGCGTCAGCTCCGGCTCAGCGGTGTGCCCGACCGTCACACCCTGACCGTATCTCGCCACGCTCGAAGCCAGGGGCCACCGCCCCTGGCTTCGTCGTGCCGCGCCAACCCCCGGGGCGCGGCGCTCGTCGTTCAAGCCATCCTGCATCTCATGGACTGCCGTCGATCCTGTCCAATAACCACAGGATGCCGCTTGAGAGCTCCCCGCGGGCCGTGAGGCTGCCGCGAAGGCCGGCTCGTGACCGGATGTCAGGGTGCGGTCCGACGTCCACGCTCGGTCGAGCTCGTCAGGCCCGCCCGGCCGTCACGAGACCGGTCCGAGGACGCATCGGGTGACCGTCTGTCATGAAAGCCGGCGGCGGCACTGCGCCCGCGGTGCGACCCAGCCCGCCGACCGCGCGGCGTCCTTGCCGTAGCATCCGGGCGTGACCCCCGACCTCGAAGCCACCCTCAAGAAGCTGCCCGATCACCCCGGCGTCTACCTCATGAAGGACGCGCGGGGCGACGTCGTCTACGTGGGCAAGGCGCAGAGTTTGCGCAGCCGCGTCCGCAGCTACTGGCAGAAGCAGGCCAGCATCGGTGGGATGGGCGACGTCCACCGGATCCGCGAGGTCATCGACCGCGTCGTCGACATCGAGTACACGCTCACCGATTCGGTTTCCGAGGCCCTCCTGCTCGAGGCCAACCTCATCAAGCGCTACCGGCCGCGGTTCAACATCCGGCTCAAGGACGACAAGAGCTACCCGTACATCAAGATCACGCTCGGCGACGAGTTCCCCCGCATCGAGCGGACGCGCAAGCTGCTCAACGACGGGAGCCGCTACTTCGGCCCCTATGCGAGCGCGACGAGCGTGGACGAGTCGATGAACCTCGTACGCCGGCTCTTCCCGTTCCGGACCTGCACGGTCGACATCAGGGAAGGGCAGCGCGCGCTGCAGCGGCCCTGCCTCCTGTACCACATCAAGCGCTGCCAGGGCCCCTGCATCGAGGCGATCGGAAAGGACGACTACCGGGCGGACATCCACCAGGTTGAGCTGTTCCTCGAGGGCCGTCAGGAGACGCTGGTCAAGGCGCTCGGCCAGGAGATGCGCAGCGCCTCAGAGCAGCAGCAGTACGAACGGGCCGCCGGCCTGCGCGACAAGGTCCGCGCCATCGAGCGGACGATGGAGAGCCAGAAGATGGCTGCCTTTGCCCGGACGGAGCTCGATCTCGTGGGGCTCGCGCGCGAGGACAGCCAGGCGGCCGTCCAGCTCTTTGCCATCCGGAACGGCAAGCTCCTCGGGCGCGACGTCTACCTGCTCGAGGCGGCGCGAGAGGCGTCGGACGAGGAGGTGCTCGAGGGCTTCCTGCTCCAGTACTACGCCCGGGCCACCTCCGTGCCGCGCGAGGTCTACGTCCCGACCGGCCTGCCGGGCATGGCCGACATCGAGGCCTTCCTGACCGACCGCCGGGGCAGCGGCGTCCGGCTCCACGTCCCGCAACGCGGCGAGAAGCGCGAGCTGATGGTCCTCGCCCAGCGCAACGCGGCCGAGACGCTGGCCCGCGAGCAGGCCCGCTGGCTGGCCGACCACGGCAAGACGCTCGTCGCCCTCGAAGGGCTCGCCGACGCCCTCGGTCTGCCCACCCCGCCGCTGCGGATCGAGTGCTACGACATCTCGAACTTCCAGGGCCGCGAGTCGGTCGGCAGCATGGTCGTCTTCGAGGACGGCAGGGCGCGGAGCGGCGAGTACCGGCGCTTCCGGATCAGGACGGTGGAGGGCCCGAACGACTTCGCCTCGCACCAGGAGGTGCTGAGGCGGCGCTTCCGTCGCGCACGGGACGGCGAGGAGGGCAACGAGGAGGAGCGCCGCTGGCGCATGCCGGACCTCCTGATAGTCGACGGCGGCAAGGGCCAGGTGAGCGCGGCGCTGGAAGTGCTCGACGAGCTGGGACTCCACGATCTGCCGCTCGTGGGACTCGCCAAGGAGCGGGAGGAGCTGTTTCTGCCCGGCCGCTCCGATCCGGTGATGCTGCCGCACACCTCGCCGGCGCTGTACCTCGTGCAGCGGATCCGCGACGAGGCGCACCGGTTCGCGATCACGTACCACCGCTCGCTGCGGGACAAGACCACGGTCCGGAGCGCCTTCGACGAGCTGCCGGGCGTGGGGCCGAAGCGGCGGCAGGCGCTGCTCCGCGTCTTCGGCTCGTTGAAGCGCGTGCGGGAGGCGCCGGTCGAGCAGCTCGCGGCCGTGCCCGGCATCGGCCGATCGCTCGCCGAGCGGATCAAGGCGACGCTCGAGACGTAGCCGCTTGCCGCGCGCGAGGGCTGGCTCATGCCGCGCCTCCCATCAAGCCCCGCCATGCATGCCATGCACGGAATCTGCGGTTTGCAGCGGCTCGTGACCGGCCGGCCGCGCAATGCCGCTCTTCCCTTGCACCACAGGCAGCGAATCGACCGTTTCGACCCTGGGACGCCCGGCACGCGGTCCGTTTCTCGCCCCGCGCCGGGTCCTGACGACGAAATTCATGCATGTGGCGCAAGACCCGGCCGGGACGTGACCACGTGCTGGGAGGTCCGCGCCAAGCCCCTCGCTCGGGCGCGCTCACCGTTCCCTGTATCATCCGCCATCGATGCGCAGAACCGGCCCGATCCTCATTCTCGTCATCGGCCTGCTCGCCCTCTTCGTCGACTTCTTCCCCCGGCTCCGCGTGCCGTTCGGGGGTGACGGCGGGCCGCGGCTGGTCGAGACCAAGCTCGGCCTGGACCTCGAGGGGGGTCTGCGGGTCGAGTACCAGGCCCTCCCGGTCGGCGACCGCGCGCCGGATGCCGAGGCCCTCGGCGTGATCCGCGACATCGTCGAGCGGAGGGTGAACCAGACCGGCGTGTCGGAGCCCGTCGTCACGACCCAGGGCACGGATCGGGTCGTCGTCGAGCTGCCGGGCGTGGACGACCCGGAGTCGGTCCGCAACCTGATCGGGCAGACCGGGCGCCTCGACTTCGTGCCCATTCCCGAGGGCGCGCAGCCACCCCCGGATGGCACGACGATCGACTATCCGGTGCTGTTCAGCGGCGACCAGGTCGAGAGCGCGGCGATCGGCGCCGACGCGACCGGCGGCCGGACGGTGACCTTCGTGCTCAGCGGCGATGGGGCCGAGAAGTTCGCCCAGCACACGCGCAGCAACGTCGGGGCGTACTTCGCGATCACCCTGGACAAGACGGTCATCTCCGCCCCCCGGATCAACGAGGAGATCCCCAACGGCCAGGTCCAGATCACGGCCGGCGGAGCGGGCGGCTTCCCGATCGAGGAGGCGCAGAACCTGGTCACGATCCTGAAGTTCGGCTCGCTGCCGTTCCCGATCCGCGAGCTGTCGAACCAATCGATCAGCGCCACGCTCGGCGAGGAGTTCCTGAACAAGAGCCTGCTCGCCGGCGCGATCGCGATCCTGCTCGTGGTCACATTCATGATCGTCCACTACCGGCTGCCGGGGGTCGTGGCCGCCATCGCCCTGGTCTACTACAGCCTCGTCGTCTACGCCCTGTTCCGGCTGGTCCCGGTGACGCTCACCCTGGCCGGCATCGCCGGGTTCGTGCTGTCGGTCGGCATGGCGGTCGACGCCAACATCCTGATCTTCGAGCGGATGAAGGAGGAGCTGCGGCTCGGCAAGTCGCTCCCGGCGGCCGTCGAGGCCGGCTTCAGCCGGGCCTGGAACTCGATCCTGGACTCCAATGTGTCGACCCTGATCACGGCCACCATCCTGTTCCTGTTCGGGTCGTCCGTGATCCGGGGCTTCGCCCTGGTGCTGATCATCGGCGTGC
>JACDAV010000356.1 GCA_013695255.1 Chloroflexota bacterium | reverse complement strand
CCGGACCTCCGCGGCCGGCCGGTGATCGTCGGCGGGGGAGGACCCGGCGATCGCGGCGTCGTCAGCGCGGCCAGCTACGAGGCCCGCCGGTTCGGCGTCCATTCGGCCATGCCGCTGCGGACCGCCGGCCGGCTCTGCCCGGATGGGGTCTTCCTCCCGGTCGACGGTGCCCGCTACCAGCGCGCCAGCCGGGAGGTCATGGCGCTGCTCCGCCGGTTCACTCCGCTCGTCGAGCCCATCTCGATCGACGAGGCGTTCCTCGACGTGACGGCGTCCAGGCAGCTCTTCGGCGGCGGTGAGGCGATCGCGACGCGGATCAGGGCCGGCGTACGGGACGAGATCGGGCTGACCGCCTCGGTCGGCGTGGCCACGACGAAGCTCGTCGCCAAGATCGCCAGCGACCTGCGGAAGCCGGATGGTCTGGTCGTGGTCCCGCCGGGCGAGGAGGCGGCCTTCCTCGCGCCGCTCGCGATCGCGCGCCTGTGGGGCGTGGGACCGCGCACGGCTGCGACGCTGCGCGACTACGGCGTCGCCACGATCGGCCACCTGGCGGCCCTGCCGCCCGAGGTCCTCGCCCGCCGGCTCGGGACGCATGGGCCGGCGCTCCGCGATCGGGCGCGCGGCATCGACCCCGACCCGGTCGAGGACCACGAGTCCGCCAAGTCGATCGGCCACGAGCACACGTTCGACGTCGACACCTCCGACCGGGAGACGATCGAGCGCACGCTTCTCGCGATGGCGGACGGCGTCGCCGGGCGACTCCGCGCGACCGGCGTCAAGGCGGGCACGGTCGCGGTCAAGATTCGTGACGCATCGTTCCACACGATCACCCGCCAGCGGACCCTGGCCGAGCCGACCGATCTCGCCGAGCCGATCTGGCGGACCGCCCTCGAGCTGGCCCGACCGGAGGTCCGCGGCATCCGGGTCCGGCTCCTCGGCGTGACGGCCTCGAAGCTGGCGCCCGAGGAGCAGCTCCCGCTGTTCGCCGAGGGGGACGATCGGGTCCGTCGGGTCGTCGACGTCGCCGATCGCCTGCGTCGCCGGTTCGGCGAGCGGGCCATCACCCGGGCGCGGCTCCTCGGCACGGGTCTGCCGGCCCCGTTCGAACGCGACATGGGGACGGCTCCGGAGCGCCGCGGGATCCACGCGGCGGACATGCCACCAGCTCGTGAAGAGCAGACCGGGCAGGCGAACGGTGGTGACAGCCTAGGTGACACGGACGGGCCCGATGGTCCCTTCGACGACGCTTGACATCGAACGCCCGTTCGATCTAGTGTCGGAGTCGTAACCGAACAGACGTTCTGTCGACCGGAGCGCCCGGTCGACGGGTTGCCCCGAAAGGAGCCATCGCGATGGCCATGATCAGAGTCGCACCCGTCCAGGTCCACGTCCGCACGAACTGGTTCGATGGTCGACCACGAGAGGTCACCTGGGACGAGCAGCGGCTGTCGGTCACGGCCGTCGCGGCGGTCCGCGAGGAACGCTCGGCCTATCCGGTCGTCCTCGGTCCGCGGACCGTGTTCGAGGTCGAGACGCCCCGGGCGCGGCTGACCCTCAGCTTCCGGCACCGCACCCGTCGCTGGTCGATCGAGGGCCTCGACGAGAGGGCGCCTGCGGCCGCCTGACCCGCCTCTTCCAGACCGCGACTCGCCCTCCCCGGGTCGCGGCCGACCGCGTCGGATGCGGGGCGGGCGCGCCGGTACCGCGCTCGCCCCGTTCCCGGCGCAACCATCGCCGAGCCCGGGCGCACCGCCCGTACAATCGCGTGATGCAGACGCCCTCGGACGATCGCTTGGTCGATCTCCGCCTGCGGGACTTCGTGGCACGCCTGGCCTCCGGCGATCCGGTGCCCGGTGGCGGCAGCGCATCGGCGGTCGCCGCCTCGCTCGGCGCCGCGCTCGTGGCGATGGTGGCCGAGCTGTCCCAGGGCAGGCCGCGGTATGCGGTCCACAACGCGCTGCACGCCGAGGTTCGCGATCGGGGCAAGGCACTGGCGGATCGGCTGCTGGCGCTCGCCGACGCGGACGCGGTGGCCTACGCTCGCTTCGCGGCGGCCATGAAGCTGCCACAGGACGACGACGCTCAACGCGAGTCGCGAGCAGCGGCGATGCGCGAGGCCGCTCGCGAAGCGGCGGAGGTGCCCCTCCTCACGGTCGAGGCGTGCCTCGAGGTCGTCGCCTCGACGGAGGCGCTGGCGGGCCGGAGCAACCGCAACGCCGCCAGCGACCTCAACGTGGCGGCGCTCCTGGCCGAGGCGGCTGCACGCGGCGCCGCCGCCAACGTGATGGTCAATCTGCCCTCGCTCGACGAGGGCGATCCGTTCGTGGACGAGGCGACGACGCGGGTCGACGGGCTGCTCCATGACATCGGGCGGTTCGCGTCCGTCACCCGGTCCCTGGTGCTGTCCGGCACGGCCCGGGAGCCGGTCGAGCCGGTCGAGCCGTCATCCGTCGGCCCCACGGGCTGACCGGGGTGCCTCGCGCCACCAGGGCTCGGCTCCTCCAGGGAGCGCCGATCGCCACGGAGATCCGTGCCTCGGTGAAGGACGACGTCGCCGCGTTCAAGCGGCGGTACGGGCACGCACCGGCGCTGGCCGTCGTCATCGTCGGGCGGGATGCGCCGTCGATCGTCTACCTCGAGCAGATCCTGCGGAGCTGCCGGAACGTCGGGATCGGCGGGCAGCTGGTGGAGATCCCCGGCCGGGTCTCGGCTGCCGCGCTCCGGGCCCGGATCCGGGAGCTGAACGATGACCCGCACGTCCACGGCATCATCGTCCAGATGCCGCTGCCCAGGCGGATCCCGCTCTCGGCGGTCCTCGACACGCTGGACCCGGACAAGGACATCGACGGCATCCATCCGCGCAACGCGGGATTGCTCACGCTCGGCTACGACGGCTTCCTGCCGACCACCGCCCACGCCGCGGTCGAGATCCTCAAGCGGTCCGGCATCGAGCTCACCGGCCGGCGGGCCGTGGTCATCGGCCGCTCGAACGTGGTCGGGAAGCCGGCGGCCATCCTGCTGCTACGGGAGCATGCCACCGTGACGGTCTGCCACTCGCGCACCCGGGACCTGGCCAGCGTCGTGCGATCGGCGGAGATCGTCGTCGTGGCGGCGGGCAAGCCGGGCCTCGTCACCGGCCAGATGCTGAAGCGAGGTGCGGTCGTGGTGGACGTCGGGATCAACGTCGTGGGGGACAGGATCGTCGGCGACGTGGACATGGACAGCGCTCGACCGGTCGCGTCGGCGATCACGCCGGTGCCGGGCGGGGTGGGGCCGGTCACGAACGCGCTCCTCCTGACCCACCTGCTGCGGGCGGCCGAGGCGCAGGCCCAAGAAGCCCGAGTCGGACGGCCTCCGCCGCTCCGTTCGGTGGCGAGCAGCCGATGACCGCGACCGTCTTCCCGTCGGACCTGGAGATCGCGCGGTCCGTCCGTCCGCGGCCCATCCTCGAGGTCGCCCGGGACCTGGGACTGCGCGACGACGAGATCGAGCTGTACGGCCCGGCCAAGGCCAAGGTGACGCTCGCCGCGATCGAGCGGCTGGAAGCGGAGCGGCCGCGCGGCAAGTACGTGGTCGTCACGGCGATCACCCCGACGCCCCTCGGCGAGGGCAAGTCGACGACCACCGTCGGGCTGGCCCAGGGCCTGAACCACATCGGCAAGAAGGCCGCGGTCGACATCCGCCAGCCGTCGCTCGGCCCCGTCTTCGGGATCAAGGGCGGGGCGGCCGGAGGCGGCTACTCGCAGGTCATCCCGATGGAAGACTTCAACCTCCATCTCACCGGCGACGTCCACGCGATCGGTGCTGCCCACAACCTCGCCGGCGCGTTCATCGACAACCACCTCCACCACAGGAACGTGCTCGGCATCGACCCGCACGGCGTTCTCTGGCCGCGGGTCGTCGACATCAGCGACCGGGCCCTGCGTCACGTGGTGCTCGGCCTCGGCGGGCGCGAGGACGGCGTGCCGCGGGAGACGGAGTTCATGATCACCGTCGCGTCGGAGGTCATGGCCGTGCTCGCGCTGGCCCGCGATCTCGCGGACCTGCGGGCGAGGCTGGGCCGCATGGTGCTGGCCACCACGACCCAGGGCAACGCGGTCACCGCGGACGACCTGGGTGTCGCGGGCGCGATGACCGTGCTCCTGATCGATGCCATCAAGCCGAACCTGCTGCAGACCCTCGAGGGCGGACCCGCGTTCGTGCACTGCGGACCGTTCGCCAACATCGCCCACGGCAACAACTCGATCATCGCCGACCGGCTGGCGCTGGTGACCAACGAGATCGTGTGCACCGAGGCCGGTTTCGGGGCGGACATGGGGGCCGAGAAGTTCTTCGACATCAAGTGCCGGGCGTCCGGCCTCGCGCCTGACGCCGCGGTCGTCGTGGCCACGGTGCGGGCGCTCAAGATGCACGGTGGCGTTGGCCGGATCGTGGCCGGCAAGCCGCTCGACCCCGCGCTCCTCGAGGAGAACGTCGAAGCGGTGCGACGAGGCGCGGCCAACCTGGCGAAGCACATCGAGATCGTGCGGCTGTTCGGGATCCCAGCCGTCGTGGCCATCAACGCCTTCCCGACGGACACGCCGGCCGAGATCGAGGCCATCCGCGAGGTCGCGCTGGCGGCGGGCGCGCGCGACGCCGTGCTCGCCACGCACTTCGTCGACGGCGGTGCGGGTGCGGCCGCACTGGCCCAGGCCGTCTGGGACGCCACCCAGTCCGGCGAGGCGGACTTCCGGCTGCTCTACCCGGACGAGATGTCGCTCGAGGAGAAGATCGAGACGATCGCCGTCAGCGTCTACGGTGCCGACGGGATCGACATCCTGACCCCGGCGCGCAAGTCACTGGCGCTGTACGAGGAGCTGGGCTATGGCCGGCTGCCGATCTGCATGGCCAAGACGCAGTACTCGCTGAGCCATGACGCCAGCCTCAAGGGCCGGCCGACCAACTTCACGGTGCCGATCCGCGAGGTGCGGCTCTCCGCCGGCGCCGGCTTCGTCACCCCGCTGTGTGGCGAGATGCGCACGATGCCAGGGCTGCCGTCCAGGCCGGGCGGGACGAACATCGACATCGACGCCGACGGGAACATCGTCGGCCTGTTCTGAGATGGAACAACTTGCAGAGGATGTGCCACGGCCTGGTCGCCGGCGCCTCGCGTCGATCGGGGCTGGGGTCTCGGGCCCGGGCACGGAGGCCGGCCGGATGCAGCGCCCACCGGAACGCGGCGAGATCGAACGTCTCGCCGCGTTTCATGGCGAGACGTTCTTCTTCGATCGATCCGCGGCACTTGCCGAGTGGCACGGCCTGCGGCGACGCTGACGGGCCGGGCGAGTCGGGCCGGGCCGGGCGAGTCGGGCCGGGCGAGTCGGGCGGTCCGGGCATCGGCTACCTGGGGAGGTCGCAGGGCCCGCGGGTTCGATGCATCGCATGCATGGATTTCGAAGTTAACGCCCCATGTCATGGGTCGCGGGAGGCGATTTCGGCGCCAGGTGACCAGAAGCGGTCAAATCGATGCGTCCGATGCATCGCGCAGGCGTTTCACCGTATCGGATGGCGACCCGCCGCCGCTTAACCTCATATTTCTTGCATGCGGTGCACGAGGTCCTCGGGAGGTCCAGCTCGCCGTCACGGGGCTCGCGCGAAACCCGCTGGTCGGCGGCGGCGCCTGAAGGGAGCCGGTCAGGCCGGCCGAACCTTGGTCAGGCCGGCCGAACCCTGGTCAGGCCGGCCGAACGCCGGACGTCGCCAGCACCAGGCAGGCGACCACGACCAGGCCGAGCGCGATCCCGGCCACGCCGGCGGCCCAGGCCGGGATGTCGATCGGGCCGAGCGCCTCGCCGCCGCCGTGCCCGGGCGTACCGCCGTCGTCGCCCGCCGCGTGGCCGGGCACCTCGTCAGCGGCGCCGTGGGGCTGGGCCGCTCCATGCGGCTCGTGGTGTGTCTCGGTCGCCGTGTCGCCGGTCGTGGGCTGGGTCATCGTCTGGGTTCTCCTCCGGGCCGCATTCTGGCACGGGGGCCGCTACGGGACGTGCCGCCGGCGACGTAGATTGGGCGGATGACCGCGCGCAGCCTCGGCCCGGTGCGCCTGCCGGCCGTCGATCGGAATGGCCGGCTCATCCTGGCCGCCAAGGCGGCGCGGGCGTTCGCGTTCGGGCTGAACTCGGTTGCGCTGGGGCTGTATCTGGCCGACGTCGGGCTCGACGGTCCGGCGATCGGGCTGATCCTCGCCGGGGCACTGGCCGGCACGATGGTGCTGACCCTCGTGATCACGCTCGTTGGCGACCGCGTCGGCCGGCGCCGGATCCTCGTCTGGGGCTCGCTCCTGATGCTCCTGGCGCTCGCCATTCCGCTCGCGGGCGGCGCGCCGGCGGTCCTCGCGGTGATCGGGCTGAGCGGCATGGTCGCCGTGACGAGCAACGAGTCGACCGGGCTGCACAGCGTCGACCAGGCCGTCCTGCCGCAGACGGTGGCCGATCGCGACCGGACGGCGGCCTTCGGGCTGTACAGCCTCGTCGCCTTTGCCGGGTCCGCGGTCGGCGCGGCGGCGCTCGGCCCATCGGTCGCCCTCGGCGAGCTGCTCGGGCTCGTCGGACCGGACCGCTACGTCCCGGCCTTCGCGGTGTATGCAGCCAGCGGGCTCGTCGCGGCAGCGCTTGCGGCCGGCCTCGATGCTCGCGCGGAGACCGGCGAGCCCGTCGAGCGCGGGTTTGCGATCCGGCGATCCCGACCGGTCGTCGCGCGCCTGAGCGGGCTCTTCGCCATCGACTCGTTCGCCGGCGGCCTCGTCGTCCAGAGCTTTCTCGCCTTCTGGTTCGCGACGCGGTTCGGCCTCCAGCCGGCCGCGATCGGCGGGCTGTTCTTCGCGGGCAGCCTGCTCGGCGCTGCCTCGTTTCCGGTCGCCGTCCGGCTGGCGGCGCGGATCGGCCTGATCCGCACGATGGTCTTCACCCACATCCCGTCCAGCCTGCTCCTGATCGCCATGGCGCTCGTGCCCGCGACCGCGGTCCCGCTGGCCGCGTCGCTCTACCTGGCCCGATCCCTGCTGTCGTCGATGGACGTGCCGACGCGTCAGTCGTACGTGATGGCGGTCGTCGATCCGTCCGAGCGAACGGCGACGGCCGGCGTGACGTCGCTCGCCCGCAGCGCGGCGCAGACGATCGGGCCGCTGGCCGGCGGGCTGCTCATCGCGCCGTGGGGGATCGGCGCCCCGCTGATCGCCTGCGGGGTCCTCAAGATCGGTTACGACGTGCTGCTGTTCGCGGCCTTCAGGGCGAGTCCGGCGCCCGGCGAGTCGGACCTGCGCGCGGCCGGCGGTCCGGCGGCCTTCTGACGGCGGGCGAGCGGCTCAGGCCGGGCGAATGGCTCAGGCCGGGCGGGCCCGCCGGGGCTTGACGATCCGGAACCAGATCCAGGCCAGCGCCACGAGCACGAGCACGCCGATGACCGCGTACTCGAAGCGCTTCAGGACCCCGCCGACCGCCTCCCAGTTGGCGCCCAGCTGGACCCCGGCGAACACCAGGACGAACGTCCATGGCAGGGAGCCGAGGAACGTGAACAGCGTGAACGGGCCGAGCGGCATCCGCGCCACACCGGCGGCGAACGAGACGAGCGAGCGGATCACCGGGATCATCCGGCCGAAGAACGCGGCCGGGGCGCCGTGGCGCTCGAAGAAGCCCTCGGCGCGGTCGAGATCGGCGGCGCCGATCCCGAGGTACCGGCCCCAGCGCTCGATGATCGGCCGCCCGCCCCACGCCCCGATGCCGTACGCGACGAGGGCGCCGACGGTCGCGCCGACCGTCCCGGCGAGCGTCACGAGCACGAGGTTCCAGGGCTGCCCGGTCAGCGGCTCGAGGCTGCGCCCGTCGCCGACGAGGAACCCGGCGAAGGGCAGCACGAGCTCCGAGGGGATCGGGACGACGACGCTCTCGATGGCGACCCAGAGCGCGACGCCGAGGTAGCCGACGGCGTTGTAGAGCTGGGTGACCGCCTCGCGGACGGGCCCGTTGAGGAAGTCGAACACGGCGGGCAGCATAGCCGACTATCCTCGGCCGGTGACCGAGCCCCCCGACCGGCCGAGGCGGCCCGGACCGTCCGACCACCCGCACGTCGCGCCCCATCGTGCCAGGGTCCCGGGTACGCCTGCCGAGGTGGTGCTGACCGGCGCCGATCTCACGATCGCGGACGTCGAGGCCGTGGCCCGGCGCGCGGCCGCGGCCCGCCTGGACGACGATGCCCGCGCCCGGATGGGCGAGGCCAGGGGCGTGATCGAGGAGCTGGTCGCCGCCGGGGAGGTCGTCTACGGCGTGACGACCGGGTTCGGCGACCTCGCCTCCTCGTTCGTCCCGGCGGCGCAGGGCGAGCAACTCCAGGAGAACCTCCTGGTGAGCCATGCGGCGGGGGTCGGCGAGGCCTTCCCGCGCGAGATCGTGCGGGCGATGCTGCTCCTGCGGGCCAACACGCTGGCGCTGGGGCACAGCGGCTGCCGGCCGGAGCTCGTGGACCGGCTCCTGGCCTTTCTCGATCGCGGGATCCATCCCGTCGTCCCGGCCCAGGGAAGCGTCGGGGCGTCCGGCGATCTCGCGCCGCTCGCTCACCTGGCGCTGCCGCTGATCGGCCGGGGCGAGGTGGAGCTCGAGGGCACGGTCATGCCGTCCGCGGAGGCGCTCGGACAGGTCGGGCTCGAGCCGCTCCGCCTCCGGGCCAAGGAGGGGCTCGCCCTCCTCAACGGGACCCAGATGATGGGCGCGATCGGCGCCCTCCTGCTCGCCGATGCGGACCGGCTGGCGGCCACGGCCAGCGTCGCGGCGGCGATGAGCGTCGAGGCCCTGCTCGGGACGGACGTCGCCTTCGCGGCGGCCTACCAGCTGGCCCGCCCGCACCCCGGGCAGATCGCGGTCGCCGCGGAGCTGCGCCACCTCCTCCGGGACTCCGGCCTGCAGCGGGCGCACCATGGCACCCCGCACAAGGTCCAGGACCCGTACTCGCTGCGCTGCGTCCCGCAGGTCCACGGCGCGGTCCGTGACGCGCTGGACTACCTGCGCGCGGTGCTGGACATCGAGCTGAACAGCGCCACGGACAACCCGCTCGTCTTCCCGGACGGTGGCGTTGCGGATGAGGCGACGGTCGCCACCGGTGGCGGGCGGGTCATCAGCGGCGGCAACTTCCACGGCGAGCCCCTGGCGCTCGCCCTCGACTTCGCCAAGCTGGCGCTCACGGAGCTCGGTTCGATCAGCGAGCGCCGGACCGCGCTCCTCGTCGATCCCCGCTTGAACGGCGGGCTGCCGCCTTTCCTCGCGGCGGCGTCCGGCCTCGACTCGGGGATGATGATCGTGCAGTACACGGCCGCGGCGCTCGCCTCGGAGAACAAGGTCCTTGCCCATCCCGCATCGGCGGACACGATCCCGACCAGCGCCAACCAGGAGGATCACGTCTCGATGGGCTCGATCGCCGCGCGCCACGCGCGAACCGTGCTCGGCCACGTGGAGCAGATCCTGGCCATCGAGCTCGTCGTCGCGGCGCAGGCCCTCGACCTGCGGCTCCACTCCCTGCCGGGCACGCAGCCGGGCGCCGGCGTGGCCGAGGCGCACGCGCTCGTCCGCTCCCGGGTGGCGCACCTCGACCACGATCGTGAGCCGGGGCCGGATCTGGCGGCCGCGACCGCGCTCGTCCGATCCGGGGCGCTGGCCCCCCTCGCCGCGCCGCGCCCCTGATCGCCGCACGATGTTCCGTCCCTGGACCTCGCCGACATGACGCGGATCGCGATCGTCGACGTGACCGCCGGATCGTCCTTCGCGCTGCTGCCGCCGTGCGCGGACCCGGCGTTCGACCACCGCACCTGCGACTACTGGGAGAACGCCGATCGCGGGTCCAGGGCAGCCCGACCGGGCTGGCTGGAGCGCCGGGCAGAGCCGCCACCACCGGCCCGGCGGACGACCGGCAACCCGTTCCTCGACGAGCTCGCGGATGACCCGTTCGCGGTGGCGGCTGGTCCCGCCGCAAACCCCTTCGCGCGCGGCGACGCGGAGCCCGTGCCGGACAACCCGTTCGTGCCGCGCCCGCCCGCTCGCCGCACGGTCGAGACGGACGCCCCGCCGAAGCTCGCGCTCCTGGCCCGGGGGCTGGCGATCTTCGGCAGCTATGCCAAGGTCCTGCTCGTCGACGACATCGCCGTGGGCTACTCCCAGTTCGGCCCGCTGTCCGCGTATCCACGCGCGCTTCGTCTGCGCGAGCTGTATCCGCAACTCCCTGACGCGCCCCTCCCGGCCGTGATCACCTGCATCGCAACGACCGCCGATGCGCGCGGACAGGGCCATGCCCTGCGGCTCGTGCAGGCGGTCTGCGAGGATCTCGCGGGCCGCGGGTTCGCGGCGGTCGAGGCCTATCCGGAGCCGCGCCTGCCCGAGAACGCGACGAGCGCCGCCGTGCCCGCCTTCTGGATCCAGGCCGGGTTCGAGGTCGCAGTGGACGACGACCGGTACCCGGTCGTCCGGCGGGAGCTGTGACACTGCCCGGCAGTCGCACCGACGCGCCGCCCGGGCCGCGTCCCGTCCGTGCCCCTCGCGGCTCGGAGCTGAGCTGCCGCGGCTGGCAGCAGGAAGCCGCGCTCCGGATGCTGATGAACAACCTCGATCCGGAGGTGGCAGAGAACCCGGATGCGCTGGTCGTGTACGGCGGAACCGGCCGGGCGGCCAGGAGCTGGGCGGCCTTCGACGCGATCGTCCACGAGCTTCGCCGCCTCGCCGACGACGAAACGCTGCTGGTCCAGTCCGGCAAGCCGGTTGCCGTCTTCCGAACTCACCCCTGGGCGCCGCGCGTCCTGATCGCGAACTCCAACCTCGTGGGTCGCTGGGCCACCTGGGATCACTTCCGCGAGCTCGAACGGGCGGGCCTGACCATGTACGGGCAGATGACGGCGGGCTCCTGGATCTACATCGGGACCCAGGGGATCCTGCAGGGGACATACGAGACGTTCGCCGAGTGTGCGCGCCAGCACTTCGGCGGCACGCTGCGCGGTCGGGTCGTGCTGACGGCCGGCCTGGGCGGGATGGGCGGCGCCCAGCCGCTGGCGGTGACGATGAACGAGGGCGTCTGCCTGGCCATCGAGGTCGACGAGGTCCGCGCCCGGCGACGGCTGGAGATCGGGTATGTCGACCGGCTGACGACCGATCCCGCCGAGGCGCTCGCGTGGGCCCGCATGGCCGCCCGCGACGGCCGGGCGGAGTCGATCGCGCTGGTGGGGAACGCCGCGGAGATCGAGCCTGCCTGGGCGCGGGCGGGTGAGCGCTTCGACGTCGTGACCGACCAGACGTCCGCCCACGACGCGCTGGCCGGCTACGTCCCGGCGGAGATCGGGCTCGACGACGCCGCAACGCTGCGGGCGGCCCAGCCGGACGAGTACGTGCGCCGCTCGATGCGCTCGATGGCCGATCAGGTCCGGGCCATGCTCGCCTTCCGCGCCGCGGGGGCGGTCGTGTTCGACTACGGCAACAACCTGCGGGCGATGGCGCACGAGGCCGGCGCGACGAATGCCTTCGACTACCCGGGCTTCGTGCCGGCCTTCATCCGGCCGCTCTTCTGCGAGGGCAAGGGCCCATTCCGGTGGGCGGCGCTGTCCGGCGATCCGGCGGACATCCTCCGCACGGACGCGGCGATCCTCGAGCTCTTCCCGGACGACGTGGCGCTCCGGCGCTGGATCGAGCTGGCCCAGGCCAGGGTGCCGTTCCAGGGGCTGCCCGCGCGGATCTGCTGGCTGGGCTATGGCGAGCGCGCACGGGCCGGGCTGGAGTTCAACCGGCTCGTCGCCTCGGGGGAGGTCTCGGCGCCGATCGTGATCGGGCGCGACCATCTCGACGCGGGCTCAGTCGCCTCACCGAACCGGGAGACGGAGGCGATGGCCGACGGATCCGACGCGATCGCCGACTGGCCGCTGCTCAACGCGATGGTGAACACCGCGTCCGGTGCGTCGTGGGTCTCCATCCACCACGGCGGTGGCGTCGGCATCGGGCGTTCGATCCACGCAGGGCAGGTGACGGTCGCCGACGGCACGCCGCTCGCCGCTCAGAAGCTCGAGCGCGTCCTGACCAACGATCCGGCGATGGGGGTGATCCGCCACGTGGACGCCGGCTACGAGCGCGCGGCGCAGGTCGCCGACGAGCATGGCGTCCGCTCGCCGATGCTGGAGCAGCCGTGACG
>JACDAV010000321.1 GCA_013695255.1 Chloroflexota bacterium | reverse complement strand
CTCTGACGCCGGGAGAGCCGCCGCTTCATTGATCGCGGCGCGCAGTTCACGGTCGCGTTCGAGTGTCGCTCGTTGTCGAGGCGACAACTCACGACCTGGCTTTTCGGTGCGCAACATATCGAGACTGACCTTCTTGACCATCAAGTGCTTGTAGCGAGCCAATTGACTCAACGCCTCCCATCGTCAACGTGAGCGTTGATCATACGACGGGCCGTCCCGGCGCCGTTCAGGCTGGCGGTCCCATAGGAAAGGCTCGAAGTCGATCTGCCGCCGGTTCATTGCCGACGTATCGGGTCGTACCCTCGATGACGACCAGCGCGTGCACGAACCACGAGGTCCGGTGGGTAGGTGCCAACGCGAACTTTCTTGGGACGCCCCGGCCGCCTGTGAATGGATGCGCGGCCGGGCAGGTCCGGGCGGTGGCCTGTCCTTGATGTCAACGACTACAGTGCGCTGGACAGACAACAGCGAGGAGCCCACCTGGAGCCATCGTTCTGTCCGAAATGCGGTCGCCCTCGCGAGGCCGGTGCGCTGTACTGCGCCTACTGCGGGCAGGGGTTTCAGCGTGCGCCAGCGCGCGAGAACGCGGGCGAGGAGCCGCACCGGACGGTGCCGACCCAGCAGCCAGGTGACGTCCGGCCGTTGGACGGCGCATCGCCTGCCGTTGACGCCGCCCCATACGTTGCTCCCCCGCCACCGGTCGCTCCGCCGGCTCCGCCACACCGCGAGCCCCCCCTACCGGCCGGGCCGCCAATGGCGGCAGACATTGAGCCACGTCCACCAGTGCCACCGCCTGCCGAGGTCGTGCGCGCCGGACGCGTGTCCAAGAGGATCTCGCTGCTCGCAATCGGGCTCGTCGTGGGTGCTGCGGCCCTCTTGCTGGCGGTGGCATTGTGGCCACCTCCTGCCGTCGCCGAAATGGCTGCGATCTTCCCGCGGCCCGCACCAGCGTGGAGTGGGAACGACCCGGCGCTCCGAGACTTTTACGGCGATCTGGCTGCGAAGAACGGGGTGCCGGAGTCCGCCGTCACGACAGTGGGAACAACCTGGTCAGACACCGCGGGCGACGCCGAGATCCGCGCGGTGGCGTGGATGATTCAGATCGAGGGTGTGCGGGCAGAGCAAATCGACGCTCGGCCGCCCTGGGTGGAGTGCGAGACAGAACGGTTGTCGCTGGGCGGGAAGGCGGTTGTGGCGACCGCCTATGCGGAGATATATGCTTGCGGAGAGCAACCGAGCTATTTCTATCGATACGATCTCCCAGACGGGAAGACAATCTTCCTGCTCGAAGATCCGCAATGGGCGCGTGTGTCGTCGGGTCCCTCACCGTTGCCTCTGGATCTGGTAGGGGATGTGTTCGCACAACTGCCCTGACGCCAATGACGACGGCATCGTGCGCTCAGATGTTGCCGCCATGTTGTGCGCAACGAGCGCTCACCACACCTACGATCGCAGCCTCGCTGAGAAGTCATCGCATTGGTGTGTCCAGCGTCTCCAGTAGGCGCCGCGGCGGCACAAGAAGAGGACCCGCTTCAACGCCTCGATGGCGTCGACGCGGGCCCGATCGCTCACCCGTGCGCGGGTTCACTGCATCGAATGTTGCTGCTCGTAGCGCTGCTGCCAATCACGCCCGTCCTGGATCCACTTCGCGTCCGACGTGCCCGGGTGCTGCGCGCGGTACTGGTTCTGCCAGTTCGTCCCGTACTCGACCCACCTCTGGTCCACGGTCGTCGGGTACATCGCCCGGTACTGGGTTTCCCAGCTTCTGCCGGCGTCGACCCACGTGCGGTCGGCGGCCACCGCGGCCTGTACGTCCTTGCCCTGGACCTGGCCCAGGCCGGTGATCACGGCACCCACTGCGCCCCCGACGGCACCGGCGACGAGCGCCGCCGCAAGCGCGAGGCCGACGAGTGCTGCCTGATTGGTCCTTCTCTCCGTGCGAGCGATCTGTGTCATCGGTTGGCCCTGCCTTCGAGTTCGTTGGCTCGTTCGTCGAGCCGCTGCAGGGATCGTCCGTCGTGGGCGCCGACAGAGAAACCCCGGGAAGCCCTAGATTCGCTGCGCAACTTCAGTCCACCAATCACGGATACAAGGAGCCCGGACGGCCGCAACGGTCCGCGACGGTCAGGGTTTGCCGCCATCGGACCGTGCGCCCGCCAGCTCGGTGCGCGAACGAACACCCACGTCCGCCTCGCAGATGGCCCACGCGCCCGACCGCGTCGCGGGCCGCTGCCTTCTGTCGCGCCCTTCGTCTGATCTCGGCCAGCAGCAGCAATGTCCCGGCCGTGGCGAAGGGCAGCGCGCCTCGAAGATCCCGAGGCGCCTCCTCGGCCGCAGCCAATGCGGCGTGGAGATCGGATCGCGCCGCGAGCAGCGGGCTCGGCGGAGGGTGTCGGGGATGGAGATGGTCCGATCGAGCCGCCTCGCGAACGGCTTTTCCAAGCGCCAGGAGAGCCTCTGCCTCAGCCAGCGGGCCAAGACCGATCAGGGCCTCGACGGGAAGCGGCTCGGCCGGCTCGCAAGATCGCCGGCTCGTTCTGCCCGGAACGTCCGGACCGATGGCCGGCTCGAAACCGTCTACCCCGCGGCCGTCTTGCCAAGCGAGGGTTCGAGCAAGCCGAGCGACGTGCGCAGTGAACGGGTCAGTCTGGTGCCGGCCTGCCAGAGGAGAATTCCGCCGCCGATCGAGGCGGCGCTGCGACGAAACCGCGGCTAATCCGACGACCTGCCCGACTGTCTAGGACAGTGGACAGGCAACTACCTGATGGTCCCTAGAAGTCGAAATGGTGGCAGGCGTAGTACTGCACAGGACCGAAGGGCGGTACGGGGAGCCACTCGTCACGCGGACGCGGCTGGCCGGCGTACAGATCCGAACGGATGAGGACCTCCGTGCCCGCCAGGGAGCCGTCGGCGTGGAAGACCTGATGTGTAACGCTGGGCACATCGGTGCCCGCAATGATGTCGGCGACGGATGGTCTTCCAGGTGGCGAGCAGTGATAGTGATCCAGAATCAAGATCTGCGGATGCAATCCCTCGGGTTGGGCGGAGCGCTACTCGATAGGCGCCATCCTGAAGACCGGATGGTCCGCCGCGCCTGGGCGCCGGTTGAAGTCCGTCTTGAACGGTTTCGGCGACTTGGCGAGGTAATCAGCGATGACCCGGTCGCGCTCGCTCCCGTCGACCTCGGTGGCAGTGAAGGCGTCCGTGCCACTCCTGCGGCGCAGCTCGCAGCGACCCGCCGCTCGAAGGTTGCGAACCCAGTCCGTGGCCCCGTGCATCGACACCAGGTAGCAGATCCCGTCGCGCTCCATCGGGATCAGCGAGACGTGGCGTCCCGCGCCAGTGCGCCAGCCCGGGACGTTGAGCACGGCGGTGCGCCCGACCCGCCACATGATTGGCGTCAGGACCCGACGGAGAAGCGCGACCGCCCGGGTCGGTGAGAGCGGCGCGCTGAGCACGTGAGCTGTTCCCGCAATCTGCTTCATCGGTTGTCCTGCCCTTCGAATGCGCAGGCTCGTTCGTCGAGCCAGCGGATCGATCCTCCGTCGAAGGGCTGGAAGGAGGAATCCCGGAAACCCCTAGATCGCGACGGTGGTTCGCCCCGGCAAATCACCGATGCAGGTTGCTGGGCGGACGACGCAGCGCCTGTCGGTCAGGGCTTGTCTCGATCGAATGTGCGCCGGGCCAGCTCTGTCCGCGAGCGAACCCCCAACGTCCGATAGATCCGGGTCAGGTGCGCCTCGACCGTATGGACGCTCATGAATAGCGCGTCGGCGATCTCGCGGTTGGTGTGGCCGGCGACAAGAAGCTCCGTGACGCGCTGCTCCGTCTCGGTGAGCTCGGCGCCGGGCGTCCGTCGTCCCTCGGTCCGGCCGAGCTCGGCGCGCGCCCGGTCCGCCCAGCGCGCGGCGTCGAGGCGTTCGAACATTGCCATTGCACGGGTAACTGCCTCCCGGGCGGCTGCCTTCTGCCGTGCTCTCCTCCGGATCTCGCCGAGCGCCAGCAGCGTCCGGGCCGTCTCGAAGGGCAGCGCCAGTGACTCGAAGAGCCGAACTGCCTCCTCGGCCGCCGCGATCGCGGGCTCGAGATCGACCCGCCCCGCCAGCAGCAGGGCCCGACAGTGCAGCGAGTCCGCGACGGAGATGGTTCGGTCGAGTCGCCTCGCGACTTCCTCGTACGGCGCAAGGAGTTGCTCTGCCTCAGCCAGTCGGCCGAGACCAACGAGGGCCTCGACGGCCAGCGAAATGGTCGGCCGGAGCACCGCCGGCTCTGACGCTCCGGGAAACTCCAGCCCGAGGAAAGGCTCGAGATGAGCGTACGCCGCCGCTGCGTTGCCGAGCGAGAGCTCGAGCGATCCGAGCGACGTACGCACTGCACGGGCGACGTCCGGCAGCCCCATCTGGTCGGCAACGCGGATGTAATGATCGGCAGTCGCACGGCAACGCTCGACGTCGCCGCGCAGGGCGAGGAGCTCCACCTGCACCTCACCGATGTAGACGGCAGCCACGTCCTGCCCGGATTGGTCGCCAGATGTCCTGCAGACGTCGGCATGCTCCTCAGCAAGGTCCCAGTTGCCCGCCCTCAATTCGACGTATGCCATTCGCATGTACAGCCAGGCGAGGCTGTTCCACTCGCCTCGTCCTCGAGCGTCGGTCAGCAGTCGGTTCAGGAGCCGGCGCGCCTCGTCGGTCTCTCCAACCTGCATGAGGATGCCGGCGAATTGAAGATCGGGATGCTCGATCACGGGCACGTCGACGCGCCGGCGATCGAGGCCGGCCGCCCGGTCCATCAGGTGCCGCGGCACGCCGCGGCCAAGGAAGTATTCCCAGGTCGCGAAGTGGCCGATCACCTGGAGAAGCAGGACCGGGTCGCCGAGCTTTTCCGCGGCGGCCAAAGCGGCGGCCATGTGGTGCTCGGCACTCTGCCAGTCGTCCCACGTCAGACCCGCGACGCCAGCGAGGCCCCACTCGCTCCGGGCGCGAAGCTCGAGGTCGTCGCCCGCCAGCCGCAAAGCCTCCTGGAACGCAGGACGGGCGGCCCGCCGGTCGCTCATGCTCAGCAGCACCTGGCCTAGCTCCACGAGGATCGGGCCGCGTTCGGCGTCCGGCGTCGCCGCGGCCAGGCGCTCGAGGATGGCGCGAGCGCGAGGCACGTCGCCCGCCGCTCGGTGATACTCGGCCGCCGCCCTCGTCCGTCGCCGTCGCTCGTCAACCTGGCGCGTCGGCGTGAGCCGGATTGCGGCTTCGGCCAGCTCGGCAGCGGCCGCGGCGGCGCCGCGCGCACGAGCCGTCGTGGCTGCCTCCTCGAGAGCGGCGGAGACTTCCGGGTCGGGCGTGTCTGCGGCCAGCGCCAGGTGACGCGCCCGCTCTTCGGGGTCTCGAACGACGGCCGCCAGCGTCCGGTGTGTCGCTCGGCGGCTTTCAGGGGAGGCCCGTCCGTAGACCGCTGCGGCAAGAAGCGGGTGCGCGAATCGGATGACTCCGCCGCCCGGGTCGAGGACCCCGGCTGCAGCCCCGGCTGCAAGGCCGAGCTCCACCAACTCTGCCCCAAGCGCGGCGACGAGGACGTCGCGCGTCGGCGACGAGAGGGCGGCCGCGTACAGCGCGACCTCGACGCTCGATTCCGGCATCGATTCGAGTCGGTCGCGGATCAGCTCCTCGAGGCTGTCCGGGATCGGAAGCGCGTCGGCACTGCCTGACCCGCTGTGACGCTGGATCGCCCGGGCGATCTCGAGCGCGTAGAACGCGTTGCCCCCGCTCAGCTCATGGATCCGGACAAGCGTGGGACGGCGCAGCTCCAGGCCGAGGGCCCGCTGGACGACCTCGGCCGTGCCCTCGAATGACAGGGGCGCCACGTCGATCGAGGATTGGCGCTCGGGCGCGATGGCCGCGACCAGATCCGGGATGCGCGTTGGACCGCCTTCCGAACGCCGGGCCGCGAGCAGTCCAACCGGCGCGTCCTCGAGCCGCCGGAACGCGAACTCCAGCGCCCGGGCGGACGAGTCGTCGAGCCAGGGCACGTCGTCGACAGCGATCAGCAACGGTCCGCGCTCGGCCGCCGCCCGGATCATGCCAAGGACGCCGAGCGAGATCGCGAGCGGCGGAGGAGCGGCACCGGTCGAGGCCCGCAGCAGCGCTGCATCCAGCGCGACCTGCTGCGGTTCAGGCAGCTGCGGCAGCACGTCGTCGGCAAGCTCGCCGAACAGGTCGACCAGGGCGGAGAAGGAGAGCTGCGTCTCGACCTCCGTCGGCCGGCAGGCGAGAACGCGGAAGCCATGCGCAACTGCGTGGCTCAGCGCCGCCTTCCAGAGCGTCGTCTTGCCGATCCCGGCCTGGCCCGACAGGAGCAGGCTGTGCAGCCCGGTCTTCGACCGATCGAGGAATCGATCGATCTCGGCTACCTCTTGCCCGCGGCCGACGAGCAAGGACGCCGGTGTCCGCCGGTCAGACCTCGCGAGCGATCCGTCCACGTCCACCTCGCCCAGTGAGGATACGCGCGGCACGCCCTTGCGCGGCGGGAAGATCCGGGTCCGAACCTGGACGACGTGGAGCGTAGGCTGCCTACAAGAGCCTTCAGAAGCTGCCATCGC
>JACDAV010000070.1 GCA_013695255.1 Chloroflexota bacterium | reverse complement strand
TCGCCGATGTGGGGCTGGCCGCGTTGCTCGCCGGCCCGGACGACGCCCGATGACGGCGCCCGAGGTCCTGATCACGGGGCGGATCGCGACCCTGGCCGGCGACGCCGGCTTCGGCTGGGCCGAGGCGATCGCGATCCGCGCCGGCCGGGTGGTCGCCGCCGGGCAACGGCACGACCTGGAGCCGCTGGCGGGAGCGGCTACCCGGCGCATCGCCCTGGCTCCCGATGAAGTGGCGCTGCCAGGCCTCACGGACAGCCACCTTCACCTGGCGGAGACGGCCCTGGCCGCCCGGCGCATCGACCTGGCCGACGCCCCGACGCTCGACGACGGGCTGGCCCGGATCGCCGAGGCAGCGGCCCGCTCCGAGCCGTCCGAGTGGCTCGAGGGCAAGGGCTGGGACGCCGATCGCTGGCATCGCTGGCCCACGGCCGACGACCTGGCGCGCGCCGTGCCGGGCCGGCGGGTGGCTCTCTGGGCGCACGATCACCACGCGCTCTGGACGTCCGGCCCGGCGCTCGACGCGGCCGGGGTCGGCGCCGGCACGCCGGACCCGCGGGGAGGCATCATTCGGCGGGACGATGAGGGTCGTCCGACGGGGGTGCTCCACGAGACGGCCGCCCGGCTCGTCGCCCGCCACGTGCCCCCCGCCAGCCCGGTTGCGACGGCGGATGCCGTCGCTGCCCTCGAGCCGGAGCTCGTTCGGCTGGGCATCGTCGCGCTCCACGACCCCAGCGCGTCGTCGCTCGACCCATCGCTGGATCGCGCCATCGCCACCTACGTTCGGCTTGCCGATCGCGGCGCGCTGCGGATCCGCGTCCACGCCTGCATCCGTCCCGAGCAGCTGGAGGCGGCGACGGCCGCCGGCTTCCGGAGCGGCAAGTCGTTGGGGCCTGGGCCGGACTCCACGGTTCGCGCCGGCTGGCTCAAGTGCTTCGCGGACGGCACGCTCGGGTCCAGAACGGCCGCGCTCCTCGAGCCACTGGAGCTCCAGCCGGGAGAGCCCGCCCCACCCAACGAGGGCCGCGGCGTCTGGATGACGGAGCCCCGGGAGCTGCGGGAGCTCGCGTCCCGGGCCGCGGCCGCCGGCATCGCCACGACGATCCACGCCATCGGCGACGCGGCCGTGCGCGCCGCGCTCGACGTCCTGGGGCCAACCGCCGGCCGCACCCGGCTGGTGCCGCGCCTCGAGCACATCCAGCTGATCGCGCCCGAGGACGTGCCGCGCTTCGCCGCGCTGGGCATCGCGGCGTCCGTGCAGCCCGTCCACCTGCGATCCGATGCCGCGAAGGCGCGGCACCTGTGGGGCCGCCGGGCCGAGGAGCACGGTTACCCGTTCGGCGCGCTGGCCCGATCCGGGGCGCTGGTCTGCTTCGGGACGGATGCCCCGGTCGAGCCGGTCGACCCGTGGCCGGGCATCGCCTGCGCGGTCACCCGGTCGGCCCCCGGCTGGCCGGCCGGCACGCCGCCCCTCGGGCCGAACCACGCGATGCCGCTCGACCGGGCGGTTCGCGCCCAGTGCGTCGACCCCGCCCTCAGCGCCGGCGAGACGGATCGCGGCCGACTGGCGCCGGGTCACCGGGCGGACGTGGTGGTGCTCTCGCGGGCGGCGATCGACGAGCCGGTCGAGGTCGGCGGCGCCCTGTGGCAGGCGCGCCCGCGCCTGGTGCTCATCGGCGGCGAGGTCGCGTTCGCGGGGTAGGGGAGCCTCAGGCGGGAGCCGCCACGCCATCGAGGCGGCCGAGCGCCTCCGCGTAGAGGCCGTCGAGGATCCGCGACGTCGAGGGGAAGGCGTGGATCGTTGCCGCCAGGACCTCGAGCGGCACGCGTGCCTGGATCGCGAGCACGCATTCGTGGATCGCGGCGGATGCGTCCGGGCAGGCCATCGCGGCGCCCACGAGCTGTCGGGTCGCCCGATCGACCACGATGGTCACGTGCCCGATCGTCGCCTCGACCGCGTAGCCGCGCGCCGTCGTCGCGAAGTCGGCAACCGCCTCGAACGCGTCGATCCCGGCCGCCTCTGCCTGCTCGAGCGACCGCCCAACGAACGCCGCCTCGGGATCCGTGTAGGTCGCACGGGGCAGGGCGCGGTAATCCGGGCTGACGTCCTCGCCGAGCGCCATGCGAACGGCGAGCTCGCCCTGGTAGTGACCCTGGTGGGTGTGGAGCTCCGGTCCCGCCGCATCGCCGATGACCCACAGGCCCTCGGCGACCCGCAGCCGGCCGTCGCGCGGGAAGGGCTCGCGGGCGGCCGGATCGAGGCCGTAGATCTCCAGCCCGATGTCCTGGATGGGGAACGACCGACCCACCGCCAGCAGGATGGCGTGGGCCTCCACGCTCGTGCCATCGTCGAGCTCGATGATGTCCGCGCCGTCGGCGCCCGCTCCTGCCCGCGCCCGGGTCGCCCGCACGGCCGTCCGGACACTCACGCCGGACGCGCGGAGCCCGTCCGCGACGGCCTCGGCATTGCGGGGATGATCCGCCGTCAGGAGGCGCGGACCGGGCTGGACGATCGTTGTCGGAACGCCGAACCGAGCGTAGACCTGCGCGAGCTCGCAGCCGGTTGGCCCGCCGCCGAGGACGAGCAGGCTCCGGGGCAGCTCGCGGGTCAGCGTCGCCTCCCGGTTCGTCCACGTGCGAACCTGATCGAGGCCGTCGACCGGCGGGCGCTTCGAGACCGAGCCCACCGCGACGACGACGTGCGTCGCCCGGAGCCGCTCGGTCTCGTCGCCACCCTGGATCTCCACCACGCCGCGGTCCACGATCCGGGCCTGGCCCCGCCGGGTCACGGCACCCGCCGACTCGAGTGCCTCGACGTGGCCGCTGTCATCCGGCTCCTCGGCATCGGGCGCCCGGTTGACCATGTAGTCCCGGCGCTCGGAGGCGCGCGACCAGGGATAGTCGGCACCGCCCGCGTGCTCGCTTGCGGAGTGGAGCAGCGCCTTGGACGGGATGCAGCCGACGTGGGGGCAGCTGCCCCCGAACCACTCGCGATCGATGATCGCCGCCGTGGCGCCCAGGGCGCGCGCCTTGTTGGCGGCCGCCTCGCCGGCGGTTCCCGCCCCGATGATGACGAAGTCGAAGCGATCCACGGGTTCCTCCGATTGGGGCCAGGTGACGAGCTCGGGCGACCGATCTTACCCGCGCTGCCGGCGCGCCTCGTAGAGGAGGACGGCCGCCGCGACGCTGACGTTCAGACTGTCCGCGATGCCGCGCATCGGGATCCGGACGGCGGTCACGTCGTCGCCCGCCCAGCGCCCGCTCAGACCCTCGGCTTCGCTTCCGAGCACGACGGCGACGGCCCCGGTCAGGTCGACGTTCCATGGCGCCGTGGGGCCGTCGACCCGGGCGCTCACCAGCCGGACCCGCTGGCTGGCGAGCCATGAGCGGACCTCGGGGGTCGAGGCGGCGGCCAGGGGGACGGTGAAGATCGTGCCGATGCTGGCGCGGATGGCGTTCGGGTTGAAGAGGTCCGTTCGGGGGTCCGCGATGACGAGCGCATTCGCTCCGGCGCCATCAGCGCTGCGGAGCACGGCGCCGACGTTGCCGGGCTTCTCGACGCCCTCGAGAACGACGATGAGCGGCCGCTCCGGCAAGAGGATCCGGGCGAGCGGCGTGGCCGGCGCCCTGATGACGGCCAGCACGCCGTCCAGACGCTCCCCGAAGGCCAGCTTCGCGAAGGCCGTCTGGGACACGCTGGTGACGGTTGCGCCGACCGCCGCCAGCATCTCCACCGCGGCACGCGCGTCCGGCGTGCGGACGAGCGCGGGGCAGACGTAGGCCTCCTCCACGGCCACGCCGGCGTCCAGCGCGCGCCGCAGCTCGCGTCCACCGTCCACGAGGGTCAGCCCGGTTCGCTCGCGCTCGCGTCGATCCCGGAGCCGTGCGGCGGCCTTGACCCGCGGGTTGGCGGGGCTGGCGATCCGGATCTCGGTCACGGGGCCATGATGAGCCACGCCCAGGCGCCGAGCGGCAGGACCGACCCGTCCTCGGCCCTCAGCTCGAGCGGGCCGCTCTCCGACCGCCCTGGTCCGAAGCGACGTGCGAGAACCGCTTCGAGTCGTGCGCCGTCCCAGCCCGGCGTGTGGGCGGTCAGCAGGACGAAGCCGGGTCGGGCGGTCGTGAGCCTGGCGCATCGGATCAGCAGCGGGTCGAGGCCGTCGTCGAGCTGCCACGTCCGCCCGCCGCTGCCGTGGCCATACGTCGGCGGATCGAGAACGATCCCGTCGTACGTCCGGTGCCGCCGGACCTCCCGCTCCACGAACGCCTCCGCGTCATCGACCAGCCAGCGGACGGGCGCCCCCGCCAGGCCCGAGAGCGCGGCGTTGCGCCGCGCCCACGACACGGCTGGCCGCGACGCGTCGACGTGCGTCACCCGAGCACCCTGCCGGGCGAGATGCAGGGAGCTGGCGCCGGTGTAGGCGAACAGGTTCAGGACCGATGCACCGGGCCGCTCGAGCAGCCGTTCGCTGAGCCACGACCACATCGTCGCGTGCTCGGGGAACAGGCCCACCTGGCCGGTTGGGGTGGGTCGCAGCTCGAGTCGCAGGTCGCGCCACTCGAGGTGCCACGGGTCCGTCGAGCCGCTCCAGCCGGAGGATCGGCGATAGTGGAGGTCGGCCCCCGGGTCCAGTGCGGCCACGGTCGCCGTGGCGCCCGGCGATGGCCGGTCCACGGTGCGCGGACCGAACTGCTCGAGACGCGTTTCGCTGTCCACCGCGAGCAGTCGGTAGCCGACGTCCGGGCTCATGGCGCGATGGTGCCACGGCCCGGCTCCTCGGCGACGACCCGCCGGTGGGTCCGTGCTCGGCCCAGCGACCGTGCGCTATCATCGGTCCGCGACGCGACGGAACCGCGTCGCGCGGGCGGCTAGCTCAGCTGGTTAGAGCACTTGCTTGACATGC
>JACDAV010000280.1 GCA_013695255.1 Chloroflexota bacterium | reverse complement strand
GCGAAGTCGATCGGTCCGAGATCCGTCCCGACGGGGTCCGCGCCGCGCTCGTCCTGGTGCATGCGGATCGTGCCGAAGCGCTCGTTGTCGAAGACGATCACGACGACCCGCAGCCGCTCGCGGACGGCCGTCTCGAGCTCCGCCATGGTCATCGCGAGCCCACCGTCGCCGGCCAGCGCGACGACCGGGCGGTCGCGGTGGAGCAACGCCGCTGCCATCGCCGCCGGGAGGCCGTAGCCCATCGCTCCGGACGTCGGACTGAGCAGCGTGCCAGGCCGGCGGAACCGGAAGCCGCGTGCCGCCCAGCCACCGAAGTTGCCGGCGTCCGTCGTCAGGATCGCCTCGTCCGGCAGCACCCGACGCAGGGTCGTGACGATCCTCCCGGGGTGAACGCCGGGGCCGGACCAGTCGCCCCCATCGACGACCGATGCGGCCTCCCAGGCGGCACGGTCTGCGGTATTGCTGGCGTCGCGTGCGTCCACGTGGCCGGCGTGGAGCACGGCGCCACGCAGCCGCTGCACGGCCGCCCGGATGAATGCCCGCGCGTCCGAGCGAATGGCGAAGTCCGGGTCGCGCAGCCCGGACACACCGGACCGCGGCTCTAGATCGACGTGCGCCCAGCGGACACCCTCGCCGGGGATCCGGTAGCCGAACGTCGTCGGCTCGTTCAGCCTGCAGCCGACGACCAGCATCGCGTCGGCTCCCACGAGCCGCTCGCGCACGACCTCGGGTGAGCCATAGCCAGCCGTGCCGAGGAACAGCGGGTGGTCGTTCGAGACGACGTCACCGCGGCGCCAGGCGGCGACGACCGGCACGTGCAGCAGCTCTGCCAGGCGGGTCAGGTCGCTCGACGTCCGAGCGTGTAGCACCCCGCCGCCGGCCAGAATGACCGGGCGGTCCGCCGAGGCGAGCATCTGCAGAACGGTCTGGATCTCGGCGGGCTCGGCACGCGGCACCGGCGGTCGGACGGCGTCGACCGTGACGGACTCGGGCGCCTCCTCGTCGAGGAGGTCCTCGGGAAACGACAGCAGCACCGGACCCGGACGACCGCCCATCGCCCGACGGATCCCCTCCCCCACCGCCCGGGCGGCCTCCTCCGGGGTTCGCGGCTCGGCGGACCAGACGGCGAGCTGACCGAACGACCCGGGCTGGTCGACCTCCTGGAAGGCTTCGCGCCCGCGAAACTCGCGCTGCACCTGGCCCACGAGCGCGAACATCGGCGTGGAGTCCTGGCGCGCGGTGTGGATCCCGATCGCGAGGTTGGCGGCGCCCACGGCGCGCGTGGCGAGGCAGGCTGCCGGTCGGCCGGTCAGCTGGCCGTAGGCCTCCGCCATGAACGCGGCGCCGCCCTCGTGGCGCGTCGCGACGATCCGGATGCCGGCGGCGTTCAGGCCGTCCAGGAGACCGAGAAAGCTCTCGCCCGGGACCGTGAACGCGTAGCGAACGCCGGCGTCGCGCAGAGCGTCGGCGACGAGGCGTCCGACCGTGCGGGGGCCGGCCGCCGGCGCGGGCGCGTCCGCGTTCGTTGGATCGCGCGGGATTTCCGCTTCGGCGGCCGGTTCGGCCGGTGGGGCCGCAGTATCGGCGTCGAGCTCCGCGGCAGGCACTGTCTCCGCATCCGGCTCGGGCTCTTCCGTCGCTGGCTGCAGCTCCGGCTCGCCCGCGGGCTCGGGCTCAGGGCGGCTTTCGCCGGTCGGCTCGGACTCCGGCTGCGGGTCGGGCTCGCTCCGGGACTCGGGCTCAGGCTCAGGGTCGCTCTCGCCGGCCGCGACGGCCTCCACCTGCGCGCCGGTGAGGGCGTCGACCGGCGGCGCCGCCCCGTCGTCCGCCACGGTGGCAGCCGGCGGGTCGCCCGGCCGAGGCGGGCTCATCATCCGGGATCCTGCTTCGGCCTCGGCGCCTTCCGGCATGTCCGTCATCGGCTCGCGCTCCACGTCAGAGGACCGCAGGATAGGCGAAGGTCGACAGCACGAGGCCCAGGACCACGACGATCGCGACGACGATCATCAACAGCCGCGCGATCCGCGAGCCCGGCATCATCGCCAGAGCCTACCGGTAGTTCTGGAACTGGAGCGGCACCGACTCGTCCAGCTCGCGCAGCCTGGCGATGACCTTCTGCAGGTCGTCCTTGCTCTTGCCCGATACCCGGACGGCATCGCCCTGGATCTGCGACTTGACCTTCGGAAAGTCGTCGCGGATCAGCTTCTGGATCTTCCTGGCGAGCGTCTCGTCGAGGCCCTTGCGCAGGCCGATCGTCTGCCGGACCTTGTTCCCGCCGGCCGGCGCGACGTCGCCCCAGTCGAAGATCTTGAGCGACAGGTTGCGCCGGACCGCCTTTGACTCGAGCAGATCCCTGACCGCGGTCGCACGGAACTCGTCGTCCGTGACCAGGGTCAGCTCGTCCTTGCCCTGCGTCAGCTCGACCGTGACGCCCTTGAAGTCGTAACGCTGCTGCACCTCGCGACGGACCTGGTCGAGGGCGTTGCGGAGCTCCTGTTCGTCGAACTCGCTGACGACGTCGAACGAGACCTCACCGGCCATCTAGCCCTCCTCAAGCCGCTCGAGCAACCGCTCGCCGATCCGGTAGCTCCGACCGCCGCCCATCACGAGCACGGCGTCGCCCGGCTTGACCTGACCGGCGAGCCAGTCCGCCGTTGCCTCGACGGAGCCCGGGGCAGAGGCGAGGCCATCAGGTCGGCGCCGTGCGACGGCCTCGGCGAGTCCGCCGGCCGACGCGATCGTCGTGTCGGGGTCACGGCCCGCCCAGATGTCCGCGATCGCGACGGCGTCCGCGGTGGCCAGGACGTCGGCGAAGGCTTCGAGCAGGGCGGCCGTCCGATGGTACGTCAGCGGCTCGTACACCGCCCACACCCGTCGCCCGGGCTCCCGTTGCCGGATCGCGGCGAGCGTCTCGCGGATGGCCGAGGGGTGGTGGCCGTAATCGTCGTAGACCACCACGCCCCGGGCCTCTCCCTTCCGCTCGAGGCGCCGCCCGACGCCGCCAAAGCTCGCCAGTCCGTCAACGATCGCCTGGGCCGGCACGCCGAGCGCCATGGCCGCGCCCGCCACGCCGAGCGCATTGGCCGCGTTGTGACGGCCGGCCGTGGGCAAACG
>JACDAV010000273.1 GCA_013695255.1 Chloroflexota bacterium | reverse complement strand
CGCGATCGCGGTCACCCTGCCGCCGCGAGCCGTGACCTCCGGCTGCGCGCTCACGACCGGGCTCACAGGCGACCGGGACGTGGGCGCGTCCAGGCCGTCGGGGAGTGTCCAGCGGCCGCCGGCGAGCGCCAGGGCGACGATCGCGACAAGCCCGACCGGCCAGGCAACCAGCCATGCGCGCGTCGAGCGGCGCCGTCCGAGGCGCTCCGGATGCTGGATCATCGCCGGACCATACGCCCGACCGGCAGGCCGCGGGCCCAGCCCTCAGTGCCGGAAGTGGCGACGGCCGGTGATGAGCATGGTCGCGCCGTGGCGCTCGACGGCCGCGAGGGCCTCCCCGTCGCGCACGGAGCCTCCCGGCTGGACGATGGCCGACACGCCAGGCTCCAGGAGCGCCTCGACCGCGTCCGGGAACGGGAAGAACGCGTCCGAGGCGGCGCTCGCTCCACGGAGCGCCGCATCGCCGTGGATCGCGCGCGCCTTGGCGACCGCCTGGCGTGCGGCGTCGACGCGGCTCGTCTGACCGGACCCGAGACCGATCTGCATCCCGTCACGGACGATGACGATCGCGTTCGAGGTCACGCCGCGCACGAGCCGCCAGGCGAGGTCGAGATCGAGCAGCTCGCGATCGGAGGGTGGGCGTGACGCCGGGCAGACCCAGTCGCCCGGGTCGTCCTGGAGCGTGTCAGGCGCACCGACGAGGACGGCGCCGCCCGCGCTCCGCAGCGACGACGTCCAGCCGGGCGAGCGCGGCGGCTCGTCGCGACCGAGCGTGCGGTCGACGACCAGCCGGAGGTTGGCCCTGCGTGCCAGCACCTCCCGGGCCTTCGGGTCGAATCCCGGCGCGACCACCACCTCGAGGAAGAGCTCGCTCAGCGCCTCGGCCAGCGGCGCGTCCACCTCGCCGGTCAGGGCGACGACCCCCCCGAAGGCGGAGACCGGATCCCCCGCCAGCGCCCCGCGCCACGCCTCGAGCAGCGTGCTGCGCTCCGCGGCGCCGCACGGGTTGGTGTGCTTGACGACCACCGCCGCCGGGTCGCGGAGGAGCCGCGCAACGGCCGCAGCGGCCGCCCCATCGAGGACGTTGTTGTAGGACAACGCCTTGCCCTGGAGCGGCGGATCGCCGGTAGCGAAGGGGCCGTCGGCGGCATGCGCTCCGGCGGCCCGGTAGCGCGCCGCCGCCTGGTGTGGGTTCTCGCCGTAGCGAAGCGTCTCCACCTTGTCGAGGGACATTGTCAGCGTGGCCGGGAACGGATCATCGGCGCCGGGCAGGCCCGGCTCCGGTGGCAGCGCGACGCCTGCATCGTGCATGCGTGGCGGCAGCTCGGCCACGATCCGCGCGTCGTAGGCGGCCGTGTGGCGGAAGGCCTCGACGGCCAGCGCTGCCCGAAGCCCGTCGTCCACCCGGCCCGCGCCGAGCGCGGTCAGGACCGGCCCGTAGCGGCCGGGGGAGGTCACGATCGCGACGCTGGCGTGGTTCTTGGCAGCGGCGCGGACGAGCGTTGGCCCGCCGATGTCGATCTCCTCGACCAGCTCGTCCAGCTCGATCCCGGGGCGTTCGGCCGCCTCCGCGAACGGGTAGAGGTTGACCACCACCAGCTCGAACGGCTCGATCCCGACATCGGCCAGCTGGCGGCGGTGGTCGGCGGATCGCAGGTCCGCCAGGATCCCCGCGTGGATCCGCGGGTGCAGCGTCTTCACCCGCCCGTCGAGCATCTCCGGGAAGCCGGTGACGGCGCTGACGTCCGTGACCGGCAGACCGGCCTCACGCAGGGCGCGCGCCGTCCCGCCCGTGGAGACGAGCTCGAAGCCCAGCGCGTCGAGGCCCCGGGCGAAGTGGGCGAGGCCGGTCTTGTCGGAGACGGACAGGAGCGCCCGGCGCGGCCTCGGAGGCTCCCCGTCCGCGGCCAGGAGCGTCCCGACCGTGCCGGGCAGCAGCCGGTGCTCGACGGCCTTGATCCGCTCGTGGAGCGTGGCCTCGTCGTCGCCCGGCAGCACCGGGACCGCTTCCTGGGCCACGATCGGCCCCCCGTCGAGCGTCGCGTCGACGCGGTGGACCGTGACGCCGGTCACGCGGACGCCGGCCGCGAGGGCGTCGCGCACGGCGTGGGCGCCCGGGAACGAGGGCAGCAGCGACGGGTGGGTGTTGACGATCCGGCCGTCGAAGCTCGACAGCACCGCCGTCCCCACGAGACGCAGGTAGCCGGCCAGCACCACGAGGTCCGGCGCCGCCGCCAGGAGTGCGGCGGCCAGCGGCTCGTCCCTGCCGCCCGGGACCAACGCCGTGTCGATCCCCTGCTCACGCGCCCACGCGAGCGCCGGGCATTCCCGATCGGCGAAGACGAGGACGACCGCGCCGCCGAGCACGCCGCGCCTCGAGACCTCGACCAGCGCCCGCAGGTTCGAGCCGGTTCCCGAGACGCCGACCGCGATCCGGGCCGTCACGCGGAGCCCCCGGGCGACGCCTCCACGTAGCGGGCGCCGCCGGCATCGTCGGTCGTGATGACGTCGCCAACCGGCCAGGCCTCGACGCCGCCCGCAGCCAGGCACGCGACGGTGCGGTCGACCGCATCAGCCGGCACGGCGACCGCCATCCCGATGCCCCCGTTGAACGTGGCACGAGCCTCGGCGTCATCCAGCCCGCCGAGCGCAGCGAAGAGCCGGATCACGGACGGCACCGGCCAGCTGGACGGGTCGAGCCGGGCGGCAAGGCCGTCGGGCAGCATCCGGGCCACGTTGCCCGGCAGACCGCCGCCCGTCACGTGGGCCGCGCCGCGAAGCTCGCTGCCCGTCGACTCGAGCGCCGTCCGGAGCGCGAGGATGGCGGGGACGTAGATCGTCGTCGGCGTGAGCAGCACGTCGCCCAGCGTCGCCAGCGCGTGCGCCGGCTCCGCCTCGATCGTCCGATCCGCCTCCCGGCGGCCCAGCGACCGCTTGAGCTGCTCCTGGTACGGGCGGGTCAGGTCGAGGTCCCACTGCTCCACGAGCGTCCGGACGAGCGAGAAGCCACTGGCGTGGAGGCCGCTCGACGCCAGCCCCACGATCGCGTCGCCCGCCCGCGCCTGCGTCCCGTCGAGCAGCCGGTCGCGCTCGACGATGCCGACACAGCAGCCGGCGAGGTCGAACGCCTCGACGTCCATGACCCCCGGGTGCTCCGCCGTCTCCCCGCCGACGAGCGCACAGCCCGCCTCGGCGCAGCCGGCCGCGATCCCGCCCACCAGCTCCGCCACACCGAGCGGATCGAGCCGCCCGACCGCCACGTAGTCGAGGAAGAAGAGGGGCGCGGCGCCGGAGCAGACGACGTCGTCGGCGCACATCGCGACGAGGTCCCGGCCGATCGTGTCAAACCGACCGAGCGCGCCGGCGATGGCGGTCTTGGTGCCGACGCCGTCGGTCGAGCTGACGAGCACCGGCTCGCGGTAGCCGGGCGGGATCGCGACGGCCGCCCCGAAGCCGCCGAAGCCGCCGAGCACGTGTGCGCCGTGCGTGGCCTCGACCGCCGCCCGCATGAGCTCCACCGCGCGCTCCCCGGCGGTCACGTCGACGCCGGCCGCGGCGTAGGCCCGGCGCTCAGCCACGGCCCGCGCCGATGGCCTCCTCCTCCAGGACGAACTTGCGGCGCTCGGCGTCGTATGGCACGGGCTCCGGGTAGCGGCCGTCGAAGCAGGCGAAGCAGAAGCGGTCGTACGGCAGCTCCAGCGCCGCGAGGACGCCGCGGATCGAGAGGTAGCCCAGGCTGTCCGCACCGATGAAGTCGCGGATCTCATCGACGGTGTGGGTGGCGGCGATCAGCTCGGTCTCGATCTGGGTGTCGATGCCGTAGAAGCACGGGTGGTAGATCGGCGGCGCGCTGATTCGGACGTGGACCTCGTCCGCCCCGGCCCGCCGGAGCAGCGACACGATCTGCTTCGTCGTCGTGCCCCGCACGATCGAGTCGTCGACGACGGTCAGCCGTCGGCCGCGAACGACCTCGCGGAGCGGGTTGAGCTTGATCGTGACACCGCGCTGGCGCATCGTCTGGCTGGGCTGGATGAACGTCCGCCCGGAGTAGCGGTTGCGGACGAGACCCTCGCGGTAGGGCACCCCGGACGCCTCGGCGTAGCCCGCTGCCGCCGGCGCCCCGGTGTCCGGCACGGGCATGACGAGGTCGCCCGGCGTCGGGTGCTCGGCGGCCAGCTGGATGCCCATCTTCCGGCGGGCCTCGTACAGGTTGCGACCCTCGAGGTACGAGTCCGGCCGGGCGAAGTAGATCAGCTCGAAGACGCACAGCGCCGGGGTGGCTTCGGCGAACCGGATCGACCAGGGCTCCCGGTCGCGCTCGAGGACGACCATCTCGCCGGGCTCCACGTCGCGGACCGGCTCGGCGCCGACGATCTCGAGGGCCGCCGTCTCCGAGGCGAGGACCCACCCGGACGACCGGTCCGCGCCCCACAACCCGTCCTCGTCGGCGCCCGTCTGGAGCCGCCCGAGCACGAGCGGCCGGAAGCCGAACGGGTCGCGCACCCCGATCACCCGACGCTCGTCGAGGACGACCAGGCTGTACGCGCCCCGGACGCGCGGCAGCACGCGCTGGAGGGCCTCGACGGTGTCGGCGGCGGGCTCGTCCGCGAGCAGCGCGGTCAGCAGCTCCGTGTCGGTCGAGGCGGGCAGGCGTGCCCGGCCGCCGGCCAGCTGGTCGAGGAGCTCGCGGGTGTTGACCAGGTTGCCGTTGTGACCGACCGCGATGGCCCGGCGCGGGCCCAGCCGGAACGTGGGCTGCGCGTTCTCCCAGACAGTCGAGCCCGTCGTCGAGTAGCGGCAGTGCGCGATCGCCAGATCGCCGCGCAACGACGGGATCCGGCGCTCGTCGAGGACCGTGCTGATCATCCCGAGGTCCTTGTAGAGCATCAGCTGGTCGCCGTCGCTCACGGCGATGCCGGCCGACTCCTGCCCGCGGTGCTGGAGCGCGAACAGGCCGAGCGCGGCCACCGATGCCGCCTCCGTGCCGCTGCCGGTCGGCAGGACCGCCCCGAACACCCCGCACATGTCAGCCGACCTCCCAGCCGAGCGCGCTCGGGAGACCGCGCTCCCAGGCACGGCTCAGGTCCTCGACCGCGACGTCGATCGCGTCGGCCACGCGCGAACCGCGCTCCTCGGCCGCGCCGGTCGCGCCGGCACCCGCCAGCTCCACGACGAGGCGGTCGCCGCCGACGCTGCCCAGCTCCTGGACGGGCAGGCCGTGCTGACGGGCAAGGAGCGAGAGCGCCGGCGCGTGGCGGCGGCGGGTCGAGACGACGATCCGCGACGGGCTCTCGCCGAACAGCTCGACCGCCGGCGCGAGCGGCGCCGGGACGCGCAGCCGCGCGC
>JACDAV010000361.1 GCA_013695255.1 Chloroflexota bacterium | reverse complement strand
CGACCGGCCCGCCGCCGGCGATCGCAGCCCTGCGCCATCGGGCGGCCGGGGTCGCGACGACACGGAGCTCGACGACCTGCCCTTCTGACCGACGATCGGCCGGAGCCCGTCGCCGCGCCCGACCACCTCGACACCGCACGCGGCGAACGCCGCTCTGCCGAAAGGATCCTTGCCAATGCCTCCGCCCCGATCGAAGAAACGAGACGACTACTACCGGGATCGCCGTCGCCGCAAGGTGTGCGCCTTCTGCGCGGACAAGACGGCCCAGATCGACTACAAGGAGGTCAACCGCCTCCGGCGCTACCTGTCCGAGCGCGCGAAGATCGAGCCGCGCCGCAAGACCGGTACCTGTGCCGGGCACCAGCGTGAGCTCGCTGTCGCCCTCAAGCGTGCCCGGCACGTGGCGCTGCTGCCCTACGCGCCGCAGCACCTCCGTCCCTGATCGGAGCGGTGATCGACCGCCAGCCCCGACGGGCACGCGCCTGAGGTGGCGATCGGCCTCCTGATGCTGGCCGGTGGCAGCGCGGCCGGCATGTTCGGATCGCTGCTGGGTCTCGGCGGCGGCATCCTGATCGTCCCGCTCTTGACGCTCGGCTTCGGGCTGGAGCTCCGCCAGGCGGTCGGCGTCTCGCTCGTCTCGGTGATCGTCACCAGCGGCGCCTCGGCCGGCGTCTACCTGCAGCGCAACGTCGCCAACCTTCGGCTTGGCATGACCCTCGAGCTGTTCACCGCGATCGGCGCCCTGTTCGGCGGCCTGATCGCGTTCCTGCTGTCCGAGCAGGCCCTGGCTGCGCTGTTCGCGGCGCTCCTCCTCTATGTGGCGGTGTCGCTGCTGCGGACGGGCACGGCCGAGGCCGCTCAGCGGCAGGCGGAGGCCGGTCGCGCGGATCCTGGCGCGTCGCCGCGGTTCGGGCTGGACCTGTCAGGCCCGGGGTACCGGGTCAGGAACCTGGGGCGCGGCGCGGCCGGCAGTCTCGGGGCCGGCGTCGTCTCGGCCCTGCTGGGCATCGGAGGCGGGCTGGTCAAGGTGCCGGTCATGCACCTCCTGATGGGCGTTCCCCTGCGGGTGGCGACGGCGACGAGCAATCTCATGATCGGCGTCACGGCGTCCGCGAGCGCGGTCATCTACCTGTTCCGCGGCGAGATCGACCCGTACGTCGCGGGCCCGACGGCGATCGGCGTCTTCCTGGGCGCATCGGCAGGGTCGCGGGTGGCCCACCGGATCGACCTGCGGATCCTGCGAATCCTGTTCGTGGCCGTGCTGCTGTACACGGCGGTCCAGATGCTCCGGCGGGCGGTGAGCGGGTGACCACCAGCGACCGCCCGGACGCGGCCGCGGGCGATCGGCCGGCAGACTCCCCGAGCACCCCTGGAGTGGAGACGGCGCCGGCCGCTCGCGACGGCGCAACGGGCCTCGAGCAGACGATTGCGCGGCTCCTGACGATCGGGACGTACGCCGCGGTGGCGCTCTTCGCGATCGGCTCGGGGCTCCTGCTCGCGGCCGGCGGATCGCCGCTCGACGGCGGCCCGCGCCTCGACATCGGGCGCGTCGGCGCTGATCTCGGCGAGCTGCGGTTCGACGGCTTCCTGTGGCTGGGCCTGCTCATCGTCATCGCCACGCCGGCCGCCCGGGTGGGCGTGTCATTCATCGGCTACCTGCGCGCCGGCGAGCGGTCCATGGCCCTGGTCGCCGCCCTGATCCTGGGCATCATCTCGTTGAGCGTCGCGCTCGCGATCGGCACGGAGGGCTGAGTGGACATCGTCGTTCTCGTCGCTGCGTTCGTCGTGATCCTGCTCGGCGCCGAGCTGTTCACGAACAGCATCGAATGGTTCGGGCGGAAGCTGCAGCTCGCCGAGGGAGCGGTGGGCTCCGTGCTCGCGGCGGTCGGCACAGCGCTGCCCGAGACGATGATCCCGATCATCGCGATCCTGTTCGCGACCGGCGGCGCCGAGGCGAGCTCTCATGCGATCGGCGTCGGCGCCATCCTGGGCGCGCCGTTCATGCTCTCGACGCTGGCGATGTTCGTGACCGGCATCGCGGTGCTCATCGTCGCCCGGCGCCGACCGGCCGGCGACGTCATGCCGGTCGACACCGGCGTTCTCGCCCACGACATGCGCTACTTCGCGATCGCCTACGGGCTGGCCATCGGCGCGGCGTTCCTGCCGCTCGAGCCGGTCTGGCTGAAGTGGATCGTGGCGCTGGTCCTGATCGGCATCTACGCCTGGTACGTGAAGGGCCACTTCGAGGCGGACCCGACCGTCGACGCGGAGGACCTCGCGCCGCTGCGGTTCCGACGCCTCGATCCGGCCGCCCATCGCGACGATCCGGCCACGCCGCGCCTGCGCGTCGTGAACCTCCAGGTGCTGGCGGCCCTCGGGCTGATCGTGGTCGGGGCCGTCTTCTTCGTCGATGCCGTGGAGCACCTGGCGACGACGTTCGGGGTCGACGAGGCGCTCCTCGCGCTGGTGATCGCCCCGATCGCGACCGAGCTGCCTGAGAAGTTCAACTCGATCATCTGGGTCCGCCAGGGCAAGGACACGCTTGCCATGGGCAACATCACGGGCGCGATGGTCTTCCAGTCCACGATCCCGACCGTGGTCGCCCTGGTGTTCGCATCGGACGCCTGGTCGATCGGAGCGGGCTCGTATGTCGTCTTCGCCTCGGCCGGGATCGCGTTCCTCTCCTCGGCCGCGATCTTCATCCCGATGGCCCGAAGCGGGAAGCTGCGGGGCAGCCGCCTCCTGGTCGGGGGGCTGTTCTACGCCGCCTATCTCGGGCTCGTGGTGGCGGCGGTGACCGGCGCCTTGGGCGTCACGATCTAGCGGGCAGGCCAGGCGCACGCACGCTTGCGCCCGGCGTCGGCGTGGGTCCCGGCCGGACCCGCGAGGGCCGCTGCTATACTCGCCCGACCCTTTCGCGGGATCTCGACGCGACCCTCGCGCTGGTCGCCGGAGCAGCCAGGAGCGCCTTGCATGCTGACGAAAAAGCCCGCCGGGAGGCCGGTGCCGACGCCGCGGGTGGCCGCGTCCGCGCCAGCCCTGGACGACCTGATCTGTTACTTCGAGGGCCAGTTCGTCCCGCTCCGCGACGCGACGGTCAGCGTGATGACGCACGCGTTCATGTACGGGACGGCCACCTTCGAGGGGATCAGGGCCTACTGGAACGCGGACGACCAGACGCTCTACGGGCTGAAGATCCGCGAGCATGTCGAGCGGATCCGCCAGTCGTGCCGGATCCTGCTCATGGAGGATGTCCCCTCGGTCGACGCGCTGACCGGCCTGATCGTCGAGACGGTGCGCCGGAACGGGTTTCGCGAGGACGTCTACATCCGGCCATCGTTCTACAAGTCGACCCGCGCGATCGGGGTCCGGCTGCACAACCTGGACCACCAGCTGTACATCGTCTCGCTGCCGTTCGGGAACTACATCGACACCGCGGGCGGCGTCCGGATGATGACCTCCTCCTGGCGGCGGAACCCGGACGAGGCACTCCCGGCACGCGGCAAGATCGTCGGCGGCTACGTCAACATGGCCTTCCAGAAGTCGGAGGCGGAGCTCAACGGCTTCGACGAGGCCGTCGTCCTCACCGCAGACGGGCACGTCAACGAGGCCTCGGCGGCCAACCTGTTCGTGGTCCGGGATGGGGTCGCGCTGACGCCGCCCGTCAGCGACGACATCCTCGAGGGCGTGACGCGCAAGGCGATGGTCGAGCTCCTGCGGAACGAGGGGATCCCGGTCGAGGTCCGCTCGATCGACCGCTCCGAGCTGTACGTCGCGGACGAGATGTTCCTGTGCGGCACGGGCGTCCAGGTGGCGCCGGTCGTCGAGGTCGACCACCGGCCGGTGGGCTCCGGCAAGGTCGGCCCGATCGGCCGGCTGGTCCGCGATCGCTACTTCGAGGCCGTGCGCGGCCGCCTGCCCGAGTACCGGCACTGGCTGACCCCGATCACCGAGGGTGCCTGAGTCGGAC
>JACDAV010000191.1 GCA_013695255.1 Chloroflexota bacterium | reverse complement strand
GCCGCTATCCATGGGTGCGCTGGTACACGCCGACGAACGAGCCGTACATCATGGCCCAGTTCGGCGGCGAGACCGGCGCCTGGTACCCCTACGAGCACGGGCCGCACAACTTCGTCCGGGCGCTGCGGAACGTGGCCCGCGGGCTGTGCGAGGGCTGGGCGGCCATCCGTGGCGTCCGCGACGACGCCCGGATGATGGTCTCCGACACGTGCGAGTACTGGCACGCGCTGGACGACGGGGTCCGGGACCGGGCTGACCTGATGAACGAGCGCCGCTTCCTGATGCACGAGCTCTACGGCGGCGGGGTGGGACGGGGCCACGCGCTCCGCTCGTGGCTGGTGGACCACGGGCTGGACGAGGGCGACCTCGGCTGGTTCGAGGATCACCCTGCCCGGCTGGACGTCGTGGGCCTGGACCACTATCCCCATTCGGAGCACCAGCTGCGGACCGGTGAGGACGGACGCCTGGTCGACGAGACACGGCCGCTGGAGATCCAGCACGGCCCGGCCGAGCTGTGCCGCCAGTACTTCGCCCGCCTCGGGCGGCCGCTGATCTTCGCCGAGACCGGCGCCCCGGGCGACGACGCCACGAAGATCGCCTGGCTGGACCGGCTGGTGAACGAGGTCCACGACGCGCGGCGGGAGGGCGTGCCCGTCATCGGCATCACGTGGTGGGGGCTGATCGACCAGATCGACTGGGGCTCGGGGCTTCGGCGCTTCCGGTACGAGATCGACCCGACCGGGCTGTACCGGCTCGAGTGGCGCGACGAGGAGTCAAGACCGGCCTCGCCGCCGGACCTGCCGCGGCTCGACGGGAGCGGCTACCGGCTGGAACGCGTTCCGACCGAGGCCCTGGCCGCGTGGCAACGCTACGCCGAGGCGCCGACGGAGACGACGGTGGGGCCGCTCGCCAGATCGTCGACGAACGCCGGCATTGCCCTGTGGTGATCGACCGGCGCGGCGATCCGGCCTCGGACGGTGGTCCGTTCGGGCGGTTCCGGCTGGAGGCGATCGTCAAGGCGGACGGCCGGCGCCTGACCCTCTACAGCTGGCCGGAGCCGGCGGATCCCGGCGCGCCCGTCGCCGACCATCAGACGCCAGTCCGCGGCGGCGATCCGACCGCCGGCCCGGACGCCGAGGAGCAGCCGGGTGTCTGAGCGACGCTGGAACCCGGTCCTGGGCGAGTGGACGATCACAGCTACCCACCGCCAGGATCGGACCTTCCTGCCGCCGAAGGAGTACTGCCCGCTCTGCCCGACGCGACCGGGCGGGATGGAGACGGAGATCCCGCGCGAGACCTACGAGGTGGCAGTGTTCGACAACCGCTTCCCCTCGCTCCGCGCGGACCCGTCGCCGCCGGACGTCGAGGGCAGCGACATCACGCCGGTCGAGCCGTCGTTCGGCGCGTGCGAGGTGGTCGTCTACACGCCGGAGCACGAAGCGACCCTCGGCTCGCTGCCGCTGCGACGGATCCGCCAGCTGATCGAGGTCTGGGCCCACCGCACGGTCGTGCTCGGCGCTCGCGACGAGGCCGCCTGCGTGTTCGTCTTCGAGAACCGCGGCGAGGCGATCGGCGTCACGCTCAACCACCCGCACGGCCAGATCTACGCCTATCCGACGATCCCGCCCGTGCTTGCCCGCGAGGCGGCCAACGCGGCCGCCCACCTCGAGCGTGAGGGTACGTGCCTGTTCTGCGGCCTGCTGGCGCAGGAGGCCGCGGACGGCCGGCGGATCGTCGCCCAGACCGCCAGCTGGGTGGCGGGTGTCCCGTTCTTCGCGCGCTGGCCGTACGAGGTCCACCTGACGCCCCGCCGACACGTCGGCTGGCTGCACGACCTGCTCGAACCGGAGATCGACGACCTTGCCCGGCTCCTGGTCACGGTGGTGCGCAAGTACGACGCGCTGTTCGGGTTCACGCTGCCGTACATCATGGCCATCCACCAGCGGCCCACGGACGGCGGCGACCACGAGGGCTATCACCTCCACATCGAGTTCTATCCGCCGAACCGGACCGAGACGAAGATGAAGTTCCTGGCCGGCTCCGAGGCCGGCGCCGGAGCGTTCATCAACGACACCCTGCCCGAAACGACCGCCGAGCGGCTGCGCAGCCTGGAGCCGCGCGACCCGGCAACGATCGAACGATGAGCGGCGACCCGCTGGATGGGGTGGTGGAACGGGCGGCACTCGAGCCCGAGGCGCTCCGGGTGGCGCTGATCGCGCGCGAGCCGGAGACCGCCGCCGCCGGCGAGATCCGGGTGGTCCGCGCGCCGGGTCGCGTCAACCTGATCGGCGAGCACACGGACTACAACCTGGGCTTCGTCCTGCCGGCGGCGATCGATCTCGAGGTCCGGCTGGCCGTCGTCCCGACCGATGACCGGCGGGTCGAGGTCGTGCTGCTCGACAGCGGCGAACGGGATGGCTTCGAGCTCGATGCCATCCGGCCGGCGACGGGCCGCTGGATCGACTATCCCGCCGGTGTCGCCTGGGCGCTCATGGCGGCCGGGCTGCGGGTCCGCGGGTTCCGCGCCGTCCTCGGCTCGACGCTGCCGATGGCCTCCGGGCTGTCGTCGTCCGCCGCGATGGAGCTCGCCTCGGCCTGGGCGCTGCTCGACCCGCCGGACCTCGCAGCGCACGGCATCGAC
>JACDAV010000093.1 GCA_013695255.1 Chloroflexota bacterium | reverse complement strand
CGCTCGGCGTCATCGGCCCCGGCATCGGCATCGGCATCCTGACCGGCATGTCGACGTCGGCGATCGGACGCAACCCGGACGCGGCGGCCCAGATCCGCGCCACCTTCATCATCGGCGCGGCGTTCGCCGAGGGCCTCGGCGTGCTCGCCGTCGTCGTCGGGATCCTGGCCATCTTCCTCGGCGGACAGTAGGCCGGCCTAGCGAGCGGACGGACTGACGGGTGGACCTTCTAGCGGTCGTCGGCGGTGTCGCCGGCGAGGTGATCCTGCTCGCGGCGGAGGCAACCGAGGCGGCCGGCGAGGAGCCCGGGTTCCAGATCAACTTCTTCTGGATCATCACCCAGGCGCTGAGCTTCCTCATCTTCCTCGCGATCCTCTACGTGACAGCCTTTCGGCGGATCGGTGGCGTCCTCGAGGATCGGCGGCGGACGATCGAGCAGGGCCTGGCGGACGCGGAGCAGGCTCGCAAGGATCGTGAGCGCGCCGAGCAGGAGCGCCTGGCGACCCTCGCCGAGGCGCGTCGCGAAGCGAACGAGATCCTCGCCCGCTCCCAGCGGGTCGCCGACGAGAGCCGCGAGCGGGACATCGCGGCCACCCGTGAGGAGCTCGAGCGGATCCGCGTCCGCGCCGCCGCAGAGCTCGAGTCGGAGAAGCAGCGCGCGATCGGTGACCTGCGTGCGGAGGTCGCGGACCTCGCGCTGGCGGCCGCCGGCAAGATCGTGGGCGAGTCGATGAACGAGGACCGCCAGCGGCGCCTCGTCCAGGACTTCCTGCGCGAGTCGACTCCACCAGCCGCGCCCCCCGGCGCCGAGGAGCGCACGCGCTGATGGCCCGGCCCGCGACCGCCGCTCGTCGCTACGCCGAGGCGGTCTTCGAGATCGCCTCGCGTGACGGGGCGCACGACGCGTGGGCCCGGGACCTCGAGACGGTGGCCGAGGTCGCGGCCGAGGAGCGCGTGCGCGACGTCCTCGGCAACCCCGCCATTCCCATGCCGGATCGCGAGCGGGTCCTGCGTGAGCTGGTGGGCGACCGGATCTCGCCCGGGACGCTGAACCTCGTCCGGCTGGTCGTGGAGCGGGGCCGGGTCGATCTCCTGCCCCTCGTGTCCGGCGAGTACCGGCGCCTGATGAACCGCCATCGGGGCGTCGTGGAGGCCGTTGTCACCAGCGCCGCCGCGCTGACCAGCGACGAGACTGCCGCCCTGCGCCAACGGATCGAGTCGATGGCCGGCACGTCGATCGACCTGCGGACGGCGGTGGATCCATCGCTCATCGGCGGCCTGACTGTCAAGGTTGGCGGCCGCCTGCTCGACGCCAGCGTCCGCGGCCGCCTCGAGCGGCTTCGCGATCAGCTCGTGGCGGGGACGCGGCCCCGATGAGCCGGTCGGCGGCGCGGGCTGGGCCGGGCGCTCGTTCGCAGGCCCGGTTGCCGGCTGGATCCCCGGCCCGTGGCCATTCATGCGCCCGGGGACTGCAAGGCCAGCATCTCCGGCCTGGCGTCCGGGATCAGGCTGGGTCGATAGCCGAGGATGGCTACTCCGTGGCTTCGACGGCCTCTGCCCCAGGTGCCGCGGTGTCCTACCAGCCCCTCCACGCATATCTGGCCGGTAGCCCCGGCCTTCCGGCAGCCTGACAAAGGCTCTAGCGCCGAACGGAGACCCGATGGCCATTCGCTCAGACGAGATCGTCAGCATCATCAAGTCCGCGATCGACCAGTTCGATCAGACGACGGAGACGCGCAGCGTCGGCACCGTGGTCGAGGTCGGCGACCAGATCGCCCAGATCTACGGTCTCGAGGGCGCTCTCGCCTCCGAGCTGCTCGAGTTCCCGGGCGGGGTGATGGGCATGGCCCTGAACCTCGAGGAGGAGACCGTCGGCGCGGTCATCCTGGGCGACGCGGTTCACATCAAGGAAGGCGACACGGTCAAGACGACCGGCCGCGTCGTCGAGGTGCCCGTCGGCGCGGCGCTCCTCGGCCGCGTCGTCGATCCCCTGGGCCGGCCGATCGACGGCAAGGGCCCGATCGACACGGATCGCTCCCGCCCGGTAGAGCGGATCGCGCCAGGGGTGATCGTGCGCAAGGGCGTCGACACCCCGGTCCAGACCGGCATCAAGGCGATCGACGCGCTGATCCCGATCGGCCGCGGCCAGCGCGAGCTGATCATCGGCGACCG
>JACDAV010000080.1 GCA_013695255.1 Chloroflexota bacterium | reverse complement strand
CGGCTGTGGGGCGTGACGCCGGAGCGCGCGTACGTCGAGCTCGATGGCGAGCTGGACGCGCGGTTCGGGTTCTTCCGCTTGAGGACGCCGGTGGCGAACATCGCCGGCTGGCAGATCGAGGGCCCGTTCCGCTGGATCACCGCGATCGGCGTCCGGCGCAGCATCCGGCACGGTGACGTGACGTTCGGCGGCGACACGCACGGTGGGCTCCGCCTGGATTTCCGGACGGGCGTGTCCTGGGGGCCGGTCAGCGTGCCCGCGCTGTACGTGACCGTCGACGACCTCGAGGGCCTGGGTGTCGAGCTCGAGCGGCGAGGCATCCCCGGTCGCGACGCACGGGTGGCCGGTCGCTGAGACAGGCGCACCCGCGGCCGGCGCGGCAGCGAGCGAGCCTGGAGGCTCGTGCGGGCGACTGCTCGGTGGCGGGCGTTGACTCCGGCGCAACGAATCGGCGGTCAGGAAACCGGCGCGGGCCCTCGGAGCCTCATTCGCTGAAAATCGTTGACTCTGGCGCAACAGATCGACCGCGCGGGCCCCCGAAACGGCTTCAGCGGCTCCTTCGGTCGGAATCGTTGACTCCGGCAAGACGAACCCAGGAGCGAACCTCGCCCTGGCCCCTGTGAGGCCCGCCCCTGTGAGGCCCGCCCCTGCGCCACCTCGGCCGGATCAGCCCGCGATCGATTCCAGCCGGCGCTTGAACTCGACCAGATCCGTGTTCGCCGCGCGCTTCACCTCCGGCGCGGCCATCCCCTCGAACAGGCGGAGCTTGAGCGGGAGGCCGATCCGCACGGACCAGCGCAGCCGGCTCATCGGACCGTCCGCCGCGATGTCTGCCTCCGCCTCGACCGTGATCCCGTCCGGGTGGTTGGCGCGGAAGGCGAACCGCCACGGCGGCTGCCACGCGGTCACGATCCCCTCGAGCACCGCCGCGTTGCCGGCCACCCGCTGGTCGATCCGCAACCGCGTCCCGGCGCCGAGTGGCCCGGGCTCCCGCTGAACCCGGGTGATGCCCGACGCCACCAGCCACTCCGGGAAGCGCTCGATGGCCGTGAGGTGGGCCCACACGACGTCCGGCGCTCGGGCGATCGGCAGCTCGACCTCCGCCTTGATCGTCACGACCGCGGCTCCGGGGCGGCCACGGGTCGCAGACGGAACGCCGGACCCGCGCCCAGCCGCTCGGCCGGCGTCCCGTAGCGGAGGATCAGCTCGCGAACGGCACGGTGGTGCTCTGGGCCCTCGAGCGGCTCCGCGACCGCGGCCCAGGTCCGCTGGCCGACGGTCACCCGGCAGGCTGGCTCGTCCGCGAGGTTCAGCGCCCAGTCCGCGTCGGGAGCTCCGGCTGCCACGAGGAGCGTGCCGTCGGGATCCTCGACGAAGCCCGTCGCGGCGCGAGCGGTCCGGGCGGTCCTGCGGCCGCGGGTCTCGAGCAGCGCCACCTTGCCCCATGCCGAGAGTTGCTCGCCGACCGGGTCGCGGGCCGTCGGCGGGGCCCCCGTCCCGCCTGCGCCGCCCGCGTCAGCGGCCACGTTGCCAGGACTTCCCCTCGGTCTGGGTCGCCGGGGCGTAGACCATCTCGACCTGCTGCATCTCGCGGATCGTGCGGGCGCCGAGGGCGGCCATCGATTGCCTCAGGGCGCCCATCAGGTTCTCCGAGCCGTCGGTGACGTGGGCCGGCCCGAACAGGATGCGCTCGAGGGCGCCCAGGGTCCCGACCCGGATGCGCGTGCCGCGCGGCAGGACCGGCGACGGCGCCGCCATGCCCCAGTTCGTGCCGCGGCCCGGAGCCTCCGACGCTCGGGCGAGCGGGGACCCGAGCATCACGAGGTCCGCGCCGGCGGCGATCGCCTTGGCGATCTCGCCGCCCCGGCGCATGCCCCCGTCGGCGACGACCGGGACGTGATGGCCGGTCTCGGCGAAGTAGGCGTCCCGGGCCGCGGCCACGTCGCTGATCGCCGTCACCTGCGGCACCCCGATCCCGAGGACCTCGCGGGTGGTGCAGGCCGCGCCCGGGCCGACGCCCACGAACACGGCCGCGGCGCCCTGTTCCATCAGCGCGAACGCTGCCTCGGCGTTGGTCGTGTTGCCGACCGCGACCGGGATCGGCATGTACCGGGTGAACTCGGCGAGCGACAGCGGGTCGTAGCCGGACGCGAGGTGGCGGGCGCTCGAGACCTGGGACTGGACGAGGAACAGGTCCGCGCCCTGCTCGGCGCAGAACGGCCCCCATCGTCGCGCGGCGCCCGGCGTGGCAGCCACTGCGATCCGCGACCCGGCGGTCCGGATCTCGGCGATCCGGCGCGCCACGAGCTCCTCGCGGACTGGCGCCTGGTAGGCCTCGGTCAGCAGGTCATGCACCTGCTCGTCGGCCGCCTCGGTGATCCGGCCGATGAGCTCTGCCGGGTCGTCATAGCGCGTCTGCACGCCCTCGAGATTGAGGACCGCCAGCCCCCCGAGGCCGGCCAGCGCGCCGGCGAACGCGGGATCGACCACGGCGTCCATGGCGGCAGCGAGCACCGGGATCGACAGCGGGACACCGCAGAACTCCTGGCCCAGCTCCACGTCCGCCGGTTCGAGCGTGCTCGTGCCCGGGGCAAGCGAGACGTCCTCGAAGCCGTAGGTCGGGCGCAGAGCATCGACCTTGGAGCGGAAGGCGCGACGCGAGGCGCTCGGGCTGGCGCCGCGGAGAGCTGCGGTCCGGTCGATCAAGCTGGCCCCTCCTTCGCGCCGACCGCGCCACGCGGCCGCAACCAGTCTACCCCGGGCTCCGGGCGAGCCGCCGTCCGGTGAGGTCGAGCTCGAACCAGCGCGCGAGCGCGAGGTCGACGGCCAGCCGCTCGATCAGCTCGATCGAATCGCGGTACGGCGGCCAGACGGAGCGGACGATCGCCTCCTCCGCCGCGACCCACTCGAGCCCGACGTGCTCGCCGGACAGCCGGGGAACCGCATCCGGGCGCGCGCGGACCGCGAAGATGACGCTGTTGACGATCGCATCCAGGTCCTCGGCGAAGAACGAGCCGACCTGATCGAGGTCGTAGAACGCCTCGATGTCCGCCGGCGCCAGGCCCGTCTCTTCCATCACCTCGCGGAGCGCAGCCGCCGGGATTCGCTCGTCGCCGTCGATCCCGCCGGTCACGGGCTGCCACAGCCCCGAGTAGATCCGGTCCGCGCCGCGGCGGATCAGCAGGTACTCGACCGGGCCACGCTCCGGGACCCGGAAGACCCAGCACTCGACCAGGTCCGGGCGGATGGGCATCAGTCGCGCCCGAGGCGGGCCGCGAGGCCGTGGAGCTGCTCGAGGTGCATCAGGTCGTGGACCCCGGCGAAGAGCAGCCACTCCCCGCAGCGCAGGCGGCCGACGAGCGGATGGTCAAGCGGGCACGGATCGGTCTCATGGCCGGCGACCTGGCGCGCGGCGCGGTCGATCAGCCGCTGGCTCTGGGCAAGCTTGCGGACCAGGGCATCGCGCGAGGCGTCCGGCGGCCCCGGCACTCCGGGGACCACGCGCGGCGCATCGTCCGGCCAGCGCCCGGAGGCCGCCAGCGAGGC
>JACDAV010000040.1 GCA_013695255.1 Chloroflexota bacterium | reverse complement strand
CGTCGACGACCTCCAGGCCCTGAGCGAGGAGGCGTACATCGCCCTGTGGCGGTTCCTCGCCGAGATCGATCTCGTGGCCACGGTCAAGGCGGAGGGGCGCAACCCCGCGGAGCGTCTCCCGTGGCTGTTGACCAACGCGCGTGCCGCGGTGCCATCGGACCTCGGCGACGGACTGTGGGTCCGCCTGTTCGACGTGCCGCGCGCTTTGGAGACCCGGACCTACGAGCGTCCGGGATGCGTCGTGCTCGAGATCATCGACCCCGAGGCCCCGGGCGGGCGCACGCGTCTCGAGCTCGACGCGGGACCGCAGGGGACCACCTGCCGGCCGACCGACGCCTCACCGGACCTGACGCTCGACATCGCCGCGCTGAGCGCTGCCTATCTGGGCGGCACCCGTCTCCGACACGCCGTGCTGGCGCGCGGCGCCGATGAGCACCGGTCGGGCGCGCTCGCGGAGACCGACCAGCTCCTTCGTACCGGCGATGAGCCCTTCTGCTCGACCTTCTTCTAGCGCCACCGGGCCGAGGAGCCGCTGCATGACCGGACTGGCGATGTACCACGAGCTCGCGCCGTGGTTCCATCTGCTGACGCCGCCGCACGAGTATGCCGACGAGGCCGCGTTCGTGCTCGACCAGTTGCACGAGCACGCCGACGGACCGCTCGGGACGCTGCTCGAGCTTGGATCGGGGGGCGGCAACACGGCTTCGCACCTCAAGCGTGAGCTGCGACTGACGTTGACGGATCTCTCGCCCCGGATGATCGCCCTGAGCAAGTCGATCAACCCCGGGGTGGAGCACATCGTCGGCGACATGCGAACGCTCCGGCTCGATCGGACCTTCGACGCCGTGCTGATCCACGACGCGATCTGCTACCTGGTCAGCGAGGCTGAGGTGCGAACCGCCCTGCAGACCGCGTTCGCGCACCTCCGCCCGGGTGGAGCGGCCGTGATCATGCCGGACTACGTGCGCCAGACGTTCCGGGCCGGGACCGATCATGGCGGCGAGGACGAGCCGGGTTCCGACGACGGGCGGCCCGGCCGAGCTCTCCGCTACCTCGAGTGGACGACCGATCCGGATCCATCCGACACGGCCTACCAGGTCGACTACGCGCTCCTTCTCCGCGACCACGACGGCAGGGTGGAGGTGCGGCATGACCGGCACGTCGAGGGCCTCTTCTCGAGCGAGACGTGGCTGGAGCTGCTGGCCGACGTGGGGTTCGAGGCCTCCGCCGTCGACGATCCCGACGGGCGCGTCGTGTTCGTCGCACGGCGACCACTGCCTCGATGAGCCGGCAAGGGGGCTGACATGCGCTTCCGGACCACCGTTGTACAGAGCGGCAAGACCGCCACCGGGATCCGCGTTCCGGACGAGGTCGTCGAGGCACTCGGGGCTGGCCGCCGACCGGCCGTCCGCGTGACGATCAACGGCTTCACGTATCGCAGCACCGTGGCGGTGATGGGCGGGGTCTCCATGATCGGCGTCAGCGCGGAGAACCGGGCGGGCGCGGGAGTCGCCGGCGGCGACGAGGTGGACGTCGACCTCCAGCTCGACACGGCCCCCCGGCAGATTACGGAACCCGCCGATCTCGCCGCCGCTTTGGATGCGCAGCCGGCTGCCCGCCGGATGTTCGACAACCTCTCGTACAGCAACAAGTCGTGGCATGTCCTGCAGATCGAGGGCGCCAGGACCGACGAGACCAGACTGCGTCGGATCAGGAAGTCCGTCGACGCACTGAGCGAAGGACGGATCCGCTGAGACCCGCCGGCGACCGCCTCAGCGGGGATGCGCGTCGCGCCGCACGGTCAGCCGACGGCCCTTGATCGTCGCGGTGCGAAGCGCGCGGAGGATGTCCTCGGCGCGTGCCTGATCGACGTCGACGAGCGAGAAGTTGTCCGTGATCTGGATCGCCCCGACGGCGGAGCCCGCGACGCCCGCCTCGTTCGTGATCGCACCGACGAGGTCCCCCGGCCGGATCCCCGCCCTTCGGCCGCCGCCGATGAACAGCCGGGCCCAGCCCGGCCCGCCGTCGCGTCGAGCATCCTGACTGCGGACATCCGGCCCGTCGGGGGAGACTGGACGAAACCCTCGACCGGGCGCCGGCCCTCGTGTCGGCCCGACCGCCGAACCGGTCCGCGGCCCCTGCGACTCGGACGGCAACGTGGCCGGCGCAAGGTCCGCCTCGTCCTCGACGGAGCCGCCGGCGCCCTGGGCAAGGCTCACCGCGGCCAGGGCGATGTCGACCAGGTCGAACTCCTCGGCGAGCGGCTCGACCACGCCGCGAAAGCGGTCCAGGTCCTCACCGAGCAGCGCCTCGCGCAGGTTCGCCTGGAGGATCTCGCCGCGCCGCGCGCGAAGGTCCGCCCCGGTCGGCAGCCTGGCGATCTCGAGGCGGGTCCTCGTCGCCCGCTCGATGTCGCGCAGCTGGCGGTGCTCGCGCGGCTCGACGAGCGAGATCGCCACGCCGCTGCGGCCGGCCCGTCCCGTCCGCCCGATGCGATGGACGTACTGGCCCGGGTCGGAGGGAATGTCGAAGTTGACGACGTGCGAGACGTGCTCGATGTCGAGTCCCCGCGCGGCGACGTCCGTCGCGACGAGGAGGTCGAGAGATCCGTCGCGGAAGCGACCCATGACCCGATCCCGCTGCTCCTGGGACATTCCCCCGTGGAGCGCCGCCGCGTCGCGGCCGCGGCCGTCGAGCGACTCGGCCAGCTCGTCGACCTCTCCGCGGGTGCGCGCGAAGACGAGGGTCGAGGACGGGTCCTCGAGATCGAGGATCCGGCACAGCGCCGCGAGCTTGTCCGCGCGGCGGACGACGTAGGCGACCTGGCGGACGCGGGCGATCCCGTCGTCCGACCTGGGCTCGCCACGGACGGTGATCCGCACCGGATCGCGCATGTGGCGTGACGCCAGGCGGGCGATCGTCGGCGAGATCGTGGCCGAGAAGAGCGCCGTCTGCCGCGCGGCCAGGGTCGCGGAGAGGATGGTGTCGAGGTCCTCGGCGAAGCCCATGTCGAGCATCTCGTCGGCCTCGTCGAGGACGAGCGTCTCGACGTCATCCAGCACGAGGCTGCCGCGGGTCAGGTGGTCGACCGCGCGTCCGGGTGTGGCCACCACGACGTCGACGCCCCGCCGGAGCAGGCGGAGCTGCTGAGCGATCGGCTGGCCGCCGTAGACCGGGACGACCCGGACGCCCAGCTGGCGGCCGTACGTGTGGACCGCCTCCGCCACCTGCATCGCCAGCTCGCGGGTCGGGACGAGGACGAG
>JACDAV010000002.1 GCA_013695255.1 Chloroflexota bacterium | reverse complement strand
GTCCAACGCCGGGGCCATCGTCCCCGACGGCCTGTACATCGTCCGGATCGTTGCCCGGGACGCGGCCCGCAACTACAGCCGGTCGCAGGAGCGCACGATCGCGGTCTACGGCGCGCTGTCCAAGGTCGTCGCCAGCCCGATCCGGTTCTACCCGCACGATCGCGACCGGTTCGCCCCGAGCACGAAGCTCTCCTTCACCCTTCTCCGCCCGGCCACCGTCACCTGGCAGCTGACCCGGAGCGACGGGACGCCCGTCCGGACGCAATACGCCAACGCGGCGCTTGCCGCCGGCGCGTACAGCCTCACCTGGGACGGCACGGGGGCGGACGGCAAGCTGCTGCCGGTCGGCAGGTACCTCTCCGCGGTTCGTGCGACCAACGGCCAGTTGTCCGTCCTCCAGCGCACCTCCGTCGACGTGAATGCCTTCAGCGTCGTCGTGTCCGACACGACGCCGGCCCGCGGCCAGACGCTGACCGTCACGGCGACCTCGGCCGAGCCGCTCAGCGGCAACGTCTACCTGCACGTCACGCAGCCGGGTCTCGCCCGCTGGTCCGTGCGGCTGGTGGGCATCGGGACGCTGACCTACCGGGCAACCGTGACGCTCCCGGCGTCGTCCGCCGGGCTGACGAGCTTCCGGGTGAGCGCGCTCGACGGGGACGGTCGTTTCCAGGCCACGACCCTGGTGCTTCCGCTCCAGTAGGGCTCCGCCAAGCAAACCGGGCTCCGGGCCGGCGCTCCCGGCCGCCGGAACCTTCCATGTCCGGCACTCGTACCGATCGGTCCGCACGCCCCTGTACCAGCCCGCCCCGGACCATCGTCAGGCTTGGGGCTCGGTCGGCCTGAACGTAGGGTGACCCGGCTCCCGCCGTGCGGTCGGTGGTCCGGGGAGCCCTTCACACAGCCACCGTCGCGGCACCCGTCACGTCGCCGCCCCGATGAGGACCCGTCTTGATCCGTCTGCGCCCCCGTCAAACCGGCCGGCCGTGGCCGTGCGCCCTGCCCTCCCGATTGGGGCTCCTGCTCGTCACCTCGCTCGTCGCCCAGCTCGTCCTGATCGTGCCGGTCTCCGCCCGGGCGGAACGAGCCCCTGCGCCCGACGCCTTGTCCGTGGATCCCGCGGCGCCGCCCAGAGCCGATGAGCCGGCAGCGGTCCCCGGCGCCCATTACGAGGAGGCACAGGCCCACGCCGCCGATCGGATCGCCTTCAAGCCGGGCGGGCGCGTCGACGTGCCCTTCACGCCGCGTGCGGCGGATCGAGCTCCGGTCGGTGGGGTCAGCCCACGAAAGCTGCCGGCGGGGCGGGCGACGGGCGTTCAGATGGCCGCCGCGCCGCAGGGCAGCCGCTGGGCGGACACCGAGACGGTTCCGGCTCCGGTCGATGCTCCGGCCGTCCCACCGGCCGACGCTCCACCGGCCGACGGCGCGCTCGCCTCGGAACCGGTCACCGACCCGCTCGTCGCCCCGACCGCCACCGGTCTGGCCCGCCAGGTCTACGGCTTCCTCCCGTACTGGGAGCTGAGCGACAGCTCGACGGTCCTCGATTACGGCGTCCTCTCGACGGTCGCCTACTTCAGCGTTGGGGCGGACCGCGACGGAAACCTGCTCAAGCGCAACACGGATGGCTCGCTCACATCCGGCTGGGGCGGCTGGACGAGCTCCGGCATGACGAACGTGATCAACGCCGCGCATTCGGCGGGGACCCGCATCGCGCTGACCGTCACGATGTTCGCCTGGACGACCAACCAGGCCGCCAGCCAGGCGGCCCTGCTCGGCAATCCCACGGCCCGGCTCAACCTCGCCCGCCAGACGGCCGCGGCGGTTCGCGACCGCGGCGCGGACGGCATCAACCTCGACTTCGAGCCGATCGCCGCCGGGTACGAGGACGAGTTCACCGCGCTCGTGCGCGCGGTGCGGGCGGAGCTCGACGCCGTCGCCCCCGGCTACCAGCTGACCTTCGATACGACCGGCTGGATCGGGAACTACCCGATCGAGGCTGCCACGGCCCCGGGCGGCGCGGACGCCATCTTCATCATGGGCTACGACTACCGGACGGCCGGCTCGAACCCGGTCGGGTCCATCGACCCGCTCGGTGGTCCCGTGTACGACATCACCGACACGCTGGACGCCTACACCGCCCGTGTGCCGGCCTCCCGGCTGATCCTCGGCGTGCCCTACTACGGCCGCGTCTGGTCGACCGACACGGAGCTCCCGCACGCCCAGAACGTGTCGGGGACGAAGAACGGGGCGTCGACCTCGGTCATCTACTCCAGCGCGGTTGACCTGGCGTCGACCCACGGTCGTCGCTGGGATGCGACGGACCAGGGCCCGTACGTCGCCTATCGCCGCGAGAACTGCACGACGACCTACGGCTGCGTCACTTCGTGGCGGCAGCTCTGGTACGACGACGCGGCCTCGCTGAAGCTGAGGTACGACCTCGTCAACAGCTACGGCCTGGCCGGCGCCGGAATCTGGGCGCTCGGCTACGACGACGGCCGGACGGAGCTCAACCAGGCGCTCGCCGAGCGGTTCGCGATCGGCGCCGACTGGACCCCGCCCCGGGCCGGCGTGAAGGTGCTCCCGACACGCCAGCGCGATGCCGGCTTCACGGTCAGCTGGACCGGCACGGACGCCAGCGGCATCCGCTCCTGGGACGTCCAGGTATCGGCCGACGACGGCGCGTTCGCGGCCTGGCTGACCGGCACGACCCGGACCTCCGACGTCTATCTCGCTCGCACCGGGCTCGGCTATGCGTTCCGCGTCCGTGCCACGGACACGAAGGGCAACGTCGGCGCCTGGAACGTCACCTCGACCTGGAAGGCCGCGCCTGCGCTGGCGGTCGGCGGCTTCAGCGTCGTCCGGACCGATGGCCTCGCGATGCGCTCCGCACCCAGCAGCAGTGCGTCCCGGCTCGGCGAGCTCAACACGGGCCAGCTCCTGGCGGTCGTCGGCGGACCGGTGTCGGCCGACGGCTACAC
>JACDAV010000407.1 GCA_013695255.1 Chloroflexota bacterium | reverse complement strand
CCGAAGGCCGGCGCCGCCGCGACGGGGTGCGGGAGCCGAGCGATCAGCTCTTCTCGAGGACCGCCTTCAACGCGCCCAGCCACTCGCGCCAGGCGCCCTTGAGCCGATTGGCGGCCTCGGCTGTCGGCAGCTGCTCGTGGGCCACGGCGACGGTCGCCTTGTCCCCGCCTTTCGGAACGACCGTGACGACGACGCGAGACGGCGGATCCGACCAGTCGAACCGGGCCGACAGCGCCGCGCGGGTCGGCCGCTGACGCATCGAGGCGCCGGGGAGCCAGCGCCGGCGGAGCGGCGCGCTGGTGAAGGCGGCCAGGAGCCGCTCGGCATCCACGGCGACCGTCCTGGTCACGCTGATGCTGAAGCCGCTGGCCATCTGATGGCGACCGCGCATGCCGCGCGCCCGTTCGTAGTCAACGGTGATGCCCTGGGCCCACCACCCGCTTACGTCGTGGGTCTCGCGCAGCCAGCGCGCGATCTCCGGGTGGCGACGATCCGTCGCGCCCCACTCGTCGAGGAGGGCGAACCAGTCATCGTGTCCCCGGCCGGTTCCGCGTCGCATCGCGTCATCCGAGGTCAGGAGCTCCGTCGGCGAGGTCGCAGCCTCGGCGCCGGCGGCCCCGGACGCGGCCGGCGTCTGGTCGGGCACCGGTGCAGCCGGCTCGGCCACCTTCTGCAGGAGCTGCCGGCGTGCAGCCGTGTACGACTCGCCGGTCTTGGTCATGCGTGCCCGGACACGCTGCTTGAAGATCTTCTGGGTCGGCATCGTCTCGACATCCTTCTCGTTCGGCGTCGCCACGGGACTCACGCTCGCGCGGCTCGCCGGAGAAGGCGGACCAGCCGTCCCGGGAAAGCGAGTTCCCCTTTGCCCCATCGATGCCGACGGCGTGAGCGTCGGAGCGGGGTTCGGCGCGGGACGCGCCGTCGCCACCGAGTATGGTCACCGGACCGGGAGATGACAAGAGCCGCCGCGTTACTCTGTGGTCAGGCCGTGGGTGAGGCGCGGGCCTTTCCGCCGCCCGCCGGCGCCGGTCGCGTGGAGGATCACGATGGACAAGAAGGCGAAGACCCCGAAGAAGCCGAAGCAGAGCAAGACCGGGACGGGCTCCAAGCCGAAGTAGTCCTTCGAGCCCGAGCCGCGGAGCCCCTCACGGGCGTCCCGGTGACAACCGGCATCCGGACCGCGAGGCATGGCAGGCGGAAGGTCCGTCAGCCGACGGTGTCGATCAGTCGCAGCCCGGCGGATCCTGGGTGGTCGGCCGGTAGATGACGGTGTGGCCATTGGCGCTCGCCGCGATGACGGGCTCCGGATCGGTGCGCATGATGATCGAGAGCCCGATGGCCTGGTCCGCGTCGACCGCCGCCTGCCACTCGGGTGGAACGAAGTCGAGGACACCGTCCGGGACATCGGTCCGCCAGGCCACGTCGTTGAAGCTGCCCAGCCACTCGATCCCGCAGTGGACGAACAGTCGATAGGGCTGCGGGAAGCCGGGCTCGATGAACGACCCGGACTCGAGCACGAATGGCTCGGGCAGCGCGGCATCCGGATGCACGTCGGCGGGCCCGGCGACCGCTCCCGGTCGGGACAGGTCGACGTCCACCATGGTCCGCTCCTCCGGCACACCCGACGGTGGGTCCTGCGCGCCGAGCTGGATCGCGAACGGTCCGGATGGCAGCATCGCTCGCTCCACGGCGACGAGGTACGCGTGCGGGTTCGCGTCGGCCGTGCAGGCCATGGGCACGCCGACCAGCACGATCTCCGCGTGCACGAGCGCGCGCTCCAGGTCGACCACGACGTCATCGAGCCGCAGGTCCGGGCAGCTCGAGCCGAAGACGGCGCCGAACCAGACGACGACCTCGGACTCGAAATCGACCAGCGGTGGTTCGCCACGCAGACCGATCTGGGTCCAGAGCGCCTGGTAGGAGGCGCGATCGGTTGCGATCCCGGTCCGGTACGGCTGACCGACGCCCTGCTGATCGGCCAGCAGGCGCCATCCATCACCCTGCTGAGGCTGAGGTCCTTCGGCCGGCACGTCGGCCGGGTCTGCGCCCTCGATGCAGACCCGCTCACCCGCGAAGTGCTCCTCCACGGTGGCGATCCGGTCCGCCTCGAGAACACCGATGCCGATGCCGACGACGCCCTGGGTGACCGAGGTCCATGAATTGACGGGGAACAGTGGAGCGATCTCCTGGGTCACCCGGCGCTGGAGCTCCTCGAGCTCGGCCGTGGTCCAGTCGACACCGACCGCGACGGCACCCACCTCCGGGAACTGCTTCTCCAGTTCCGCCTGCCGGGCGTCGGCGTCCCTGCTGAACGCGACCGTGATCCAGCCGGCCTGATCGCGGTCGATCCAGATGTCCTCGAACCCGGGCCTGGCCGCGGCCCACGCGCGGATCTCGTCGACCGGCATCTCGTTGGCGACGTAGATCGGCGTGTCCCGGTATCGCTCGGCCGGCGCGCTGATCGGCTCGACCGACTCGCAGAG
>JACDAV010000405.1 GCA_013695255.1 Chloroflexota bacterium | reverse complement strand
TGGGTCAGGCGTCTTGCATTGCCTCGATGTCAGATGAATTGCACGAAGAGCGCGGCCACGGCGGTCACGGCCGCGCCCAGAACGAGCCGTCCGATGAGGACGAGGCTCCTCTCCTCGAGGCCATCCCTGGCGCCCGACTGCGAACGTCGCCCACGCTCCGCTCGCCTGTGGGCCGAACCGGCGCGTGCCATTGCACTGTAGTGCGATTGCATTCGGTGGCTCCCTGGCGGTTCACTGCCACGGAACGTACGACCAGCAAGCCGTCGCACCAAGTCGCTCGAAAGTACGGGTATCGGTGTCTATCGGAGGGCCATCGGAGGGCATACCCCCGCGACGATGACGGATACGCGAGGAGCCAGACGATGAGGATCCGTCGGACGCTCCGAGAGCGGGCCTCGAGCGCAGCCCCGGCCGGCCATCGGAGCGACGGGCGACCGGGACGTGCTGTCGTGGAGTCGCGGCGTCGGGCGCGGTCAGACCTCGACGGGGACCGGATAGACCTCCGTGGCGGGGTGCCCGGCTCGCTCGTGGATGCGACGGACGGCATCGGCGTCCGGCGCTTCCGAGATGCACCAGACCATGCCCGAGTCCGGATCTGCCCAGGCCTTCTGGAAGTCGACGCTCTCCTCGCCCTGGATGTCGAGGTCGGCCTGGTGCGCCTGCTTCAGCGCCTCCGGCGTCACCCCGTGCATCCCGTGATGAACGTCCATGAACTTCGCCATCGTGACCTCCTTGCCTCTCTCCCCGGTGGACGTCGATCATACTCATCCGACGGGCGGCCCGCCAGACCGGTTCACCTGCGGCGTGAGGGCGACGAGGATGGCCGCACACGCCGCTGACGAGGCGCCGGTAGGCTGGGGTCGATGACCCGCAGCCTCGCCCCCCGGCCCCCGTGGACCGTTCGCGTCGCCTCGTTCAGCGCGGCTCACCGGTGGCCGGTCATCGCCGTCTGGTTCGCGGCCTCGACCGGGCTGTTCGGCGCCAGCCTGCTGGCCGGCGGCACGGCCGCTGAGAACGCGATCGTGAACGACAGCCGCCCGCGCTACGAGTCGGGGCGGGCCTATGACACGTTCAATGCATCCGGCAGGCAGGATCCCGGCCAGCGGCTGTTCCTGGTCGTCTCATCACCCGGCGGGACGGTCGACGACCCGTCCGTGGCAGCAGCCGTCTCGGACATCGCGACGCGAGCCGCGGCGCTCGAGTCGACGGTCGACGGCGCGATCGTTCCGAGCCTGGAGGAGGTCCTGGACCCCCTGCTCGCTCCGCCGGAGGCCGGTCTCGTCTCGCCGGACCGGTCCACCGTCCGGATCGTGGCCCGGGTGCCGGGGGAGGGGAGCGAGCTGGACGCGCGGCTGGCGGCGGTGCCGAGCTTCGTCGAGGAGCTTCGCGCAAGCCACCCGGGCTTCCGGATCCACGCGCTCAACAACTCGCTCGCCAACGATGACATCTCGCGGCTGGTCAACGAGGACCTCGATGCCTCGCTCCGGACCACCATCCCGCTGACCTTCGCCATCCTGCTGCTCGCGTTCGGCGCAATGGTCGCGGCCTTCGTCCCGCTCGTGCTGGCCGTCACCTCGCTGCTGGCGGCCTTCGGCGTCCTCGGGCTTTACAGCCAGTACGTCGCGCCGGTGAGTCCATACGCGGGACAGCTCGTCGTCCTGATCGGTCTCGCGGTCGCGGTCGACTACTCCCTGTTCATGGTCACGCGCTTCCGGACGGAGCGGGCGCGGCGCGACAAGCCGGCCGCCATCGCGACAGCGTCGAGCACGGCGGGTCGTGCGGTCTTCTTCTCGGGGCTGGCGGTGATGATCTCGATCGCCGGACTCTTCCTGCTCGATGACCCACTCTTTCGCTCGATGGCCATCGGGACGATCTCGGTCGTCTTCATCTCGGTCGTCGGCTCCCTGACATTCCTGCCAGCCGTGCTGTCGATCCTCGACCGGGGCATCAATCGCTTCCGCCTGCCCGTGCTCGGCCGGCCCCGCGAGGAAGGGAGCGGACCATGGGGCCGGATCGTGCGCGCGACGATGCGCCGGCCGGCGCTCTCGTTCGTCGTCTCGGCGGCGATCATGCTGGCGATGGCGTCGCCGGTGCTTCGGCTGCACCTGGGCCAGACGGACTTCGGCTCCTTTCCGGACTCGATCGACGGCGTGCAGGCGCTCAACCTGATGAACGAGAAGTGGCCCGACGGCTCGACCCTGCAGCTCCAGGTCGTGGTGACCCGGGCGGACGAGCCGGCGACGAGGCCGGCCATCGACGAGCTGTCCCGTCGGATCCTCGCCATCGAGGGCATGAGCGGCCCGGTCGACGAGCAGCGGTCTCGAGACGGATCGGTCGCCATGCTGTCGTACGTCATGTCCGGCGGTCAGAACGACCTGGTCAACCGGGCGATCGTCAGGGAGGTCAGGGGCACCGTCGTGCCGGAGGTCTTCGGTCCGCTGGCCGGTGTGGAGGCGCTGGTCGCGGGCGACGCGGCCTACACCGCCGACGTGATCGGCTTCTACGAGGCCGGGATGCCGCTCGTGTTCCTGTTCGTGCTGGCGCTCTCGTTCGGCCTGCTGCTCGTGGCCTTCCACTCGGTCGTGATCCCGCTCAAGGCCATCCTGCTCAATCTCCTGTCCACGGGTGCCGCGTACGGCCTCCTGGTGCTGGTCTTCCAGGAGGGCTGGGCGGCGGACGCGCTCGGCGTCAAGCCCGGCGTCATCGAGTCGTTCGTGCCGATCTTCATCTTCACGATCCTGTTCGGGCTGTCGATGGACTACCACGTCTTCATCCTGACCCGGATCAAGGAGGCACGCGACCGGGGCCTCGACTCGACCGCTGCGGTGGAGCGCGGGATCTCGATCACGGCCGGGACGATCACCAGCGCGGCCGCGATCATGGTCGCCGTGTTCGCGGTCTTCGTGACCCTCGAGCTGGCGATCATCAAGCAGCTCGGGTTCGGCCTGGCGGTCGCCGTCTTGCTCGACGCCACGCTGATCAGGAGCGTGCTGTTGCCGGCGTCCATGCGGCTGCTCGGCGATTGGAACTGGTGGATGCCGCGGTTCCTGGGCTGGATCCCGCGGGTCACGATCGAGGGCGAGTCGGACGAGCCCGAGCCGGGCGAGGACGGCGATGACGAGGGGGGCGACGGTGGGGTGTCCGAGCCCGACGGCGCGGCGCGGCGCCCGAGGCTGGACGCGCCGGCGCGAGTCTGAGCGGTGCCGCAGATCCCGGTTTCAAGCCACCTCCCGGGGCGTGATCGCGCGTCGATCGCGGGTCAATCGCCAGGGCCGCGCTAAACCCAGGACGTGACCACCAGGTGAGCATCCGGTGGCCACCGGGTCGCCAAGGGCGCCCAGACAGGCCGGTCCCGGACACCCGCGTGCGTCGGGTGTCGCCGCGGCAGATGGCTTCGGACCCGTAGAGTCGCGTCATGCCCCCGAAATGACCACGTGGTGGTCATGAAGCCGGTGACGGAGCGGCACGCCCGTATTCCGGCGAGGCACCTGGTCCGGGCCGGCGTCAACCCGCCGGGGAGGCGCCAGGCCGCGATCGGACGACCGCTTCATCCGTTAGTCGGGCGGCTGGAGCGCCCCGATTTCGCGACCGTCTGCATCCACGAGACGCCAGGCCACCTCCAGCGCCTCGTCGTCGCCGGCAGCGAGGATCCGGGACGCCCGCTCGGCGGCGTCGGCCGGGGACTTCGCCTCCGCCACGGCCGCGGTGAGGCGGCGGCGGATCGCGAGCCGGGCGAGGGCGGGTTGCTCCTCGACGATCTCCTGCCGGGCCACCTCTGCCGCGTCGTCCACGCCGGCCCTGGCGAGCCGCTCCAGCAGCGCGTCGGCGCGCCGACGGTCGCGACGACCGAGCGCGCCGAGCCATCCCGGCTCTCGATCAGGTTCCGGCTCGTCCGGGGACTGGTCCGCAGGCTCCGCCTCCGGTGCGGCCTCCGGTTCGCGCTTCGGCGGCGGCTCCGGTCCGCGCTTCGGCGGCGGCTCCGGTCGCGTCGGCTTGTCAGCGGACCGCCGCTTTCGCCCCAGTGTGGCCGGTTGCGCCGGCTGCGCCGGTTCTGCCCGCGCTTGCGCTGCGGCCAGCGCGTCGGCCAACGGCGATGTTGCCGGAGCGCCCGTGCGCGCCTCGGCGATCGCCTCCTTCGCCGCCGTCAGGGAGCCGAACGGGCCGCGCACGAGGGGCAGGCCCAGTTCGTCGGTCGCCTCGCCGTCGATGACCACCCACGTGCCCGACTGGGGCTCGATCGTGAACCGCTCGTCCCTGGTCTGCCACCGGCCACCGCCAAGGCGTCTGAGGGCCTGCTCGTCGGGCTTCGCCATGGCGCGATGATGCCAGCCGCGTCCGGCCGCCGGGAGGCTGCGCGTACACTCCCGTGCGTGACTGATCCCCGCCCCGCTGAACCGGGTCAGCCACGCGCCCTCGGCGCCGCCACTTCCCCGGCCGCCGGCCGGCGGCTCCCCGATCCCGAGCAGATCGACGGCCTGGCCGACATGGATCCCGAGGCATTCCGCGCGGCGGGCCACCTCGTGGTCGACCGGCTGGCCGACTATCTCGCCTCGGTCGAGCGGTACGCCGTCCTGCCCGCGGTGGAGCCGGGATCGCTCGGTCCGCTGTTCGCCGCCAGCGCCCCGGAAGAGCCTGAGGCGATCGGCGCGATCCTCGACGACTATGCGCGACTCGTGGAACCGAACGTGACCCACTGGCAGCATCCCGGGTTCATGGCCTACTTCGCCACCACCGCCTCCGGGCCCGGGATCCTGGGCGAGATGCTGACCGCCGGGATCGGCTCCAACGCGATGCTGTGGCGCACCTCGCCGGTCGCGACGGAGCTCGAGATGGTGGTCGTGGGCTGGCTGCGCCAGGCGCTCGGGCTGCCAGACAGCTTCGACGGGCTGCTGACGGACACCGCGTCGACGTCGTCGCTCATCGCCCTGGGCGCCGCCCGCGAGGCGGCCGGTCTCGACGCCGCCGCCCGGGGCCTCGCCGTGCGCGACGACATCGGCCGGCCGCGGGTCTACGCCTCGGCGGAGGCGCACAGCTCGATCGAGAAGGCATGCATGACGCTCGGGCTCGGGCGTGAGGCGCTCGTCCGGGTGCCGGTCAACGAACGCTTCGAGCTGCGCGTCGAGGACCTGGAGGCGGCCATCGCCCGGGATCGCGTTGCCGGGCACCAGCCGATCGCGATCGTGGCCACGCTCGGAACGACGTCCTCGACGTCGGTCGACCCGGTCGCGGCGATGGCCGAGATCGCGGAACGCGAGGGACTGTGGCTGCACGTCGACACGGCTTATGCGGGCGCCGTCGCGATCATCCCCGACCGCCGAGCGCCATTCGCCGGCTGGGAGCGAGCCGACTCGATCGTCGTGAACCCGCACAAGTGGCTGTTCACGCCGCTCGACGCGTCGCTCCTGTTGACCCGCCGGATGGACCGCCTCCGTGATGCCTTCAGCCTCGTTCCGGAGTACCTGCGGACGCTCGACCGCGATGCTCCCGTGCGGGACTTCAACGAGTACACGCCGCAGCTGGGACGCCGGTTCCGCGCCCTGAAACTGTGGATCCAGCTCCGCTGGTTCGGCCTCGCGGGGCTGCGCCGGCGGCTCGAGCGGCACCTCGAGCTCGCCCAGGCGTTCGCCGCCTGGGTCGATGCCGAGCCGGACTGGGAACGGCTTGCCCCCGTGCCGTTCTCGACGATCTGCTTCCGGTACGCCCCGGCCCGCCTGGCGGACGATCCGGACGGGATCGACGAGCTCAACGCGGCCCTCATGGATGCCGTGAACCGAACGGGCGAGGTCTTCCTGTCCCACACGCGGCTGAACGGCCGGTTCGCGATCCGGGTGGCGATCGGCAGCCTGCGAACCGAGCCGCGACATGTCAGCCGGGCGTGGGAGCTGCTCCGCCGTGAGGCCGGCACGCTCGAGGCCGCGCCAGCCGGCATTCTCGCGCCCGCGCCAGCCGCCTCCGTCGCGCCTTCGCCAACCGCGCGGTCTACGGCAGGACGATCGGCGGGAACGGCTCCGAGTAGCTGATCGTATAGGTCGTCGAGCCGGTCGGGTCCGTCCGCGAGGCCGAGCGGATCTGGCCGCTGGCGGGATCGAGGACGAGCGACGCCCGGACCTCGCCGCCGACGAATGGACTGGACGCCCCGTATTCCCAGCGCCAGGTGCCGTCCTCGGCGACCGCCACCGACTCCTCGATGCCCTCGTCCGACTCGAGCTCAGGGCTCCATGCGTCGAGCGGCTGGCCCATCTGCCGGAAGCCGCGGACGAGTGCCTCGGTCCCGCACGACCACGCGCCGGGGATCTGTTCGAACCCGGACTGGCCGTCATACGCGCCACCATCGAGACACACGAAGACGATGGCGCCGTCGATCACGGTCGCGGATCGGTCCGGCTGGTAGCGCAGCTCGCCGGGCGATGGGCCGACCACCTGGATTCGCAGCCGCCCTGCGCGCTCCACCCCGAACGTGGCCGCGCTCCAGAAGGCATCGGCGGTGGGTGGCGTCGGCGCTGGAGCGGCGCTGCTGGACGGGGCGGACGGCGCGGCCGAGGGCGCCGTCGGGGAGACGCTCGGGAACGCTGAGGCCGGCGAGCTCGGCGCGAGTGTCGCCGCCGCCGACGGCATGGCGCTGCGGGACGCGGCGGGCGAGGCGTTGAGCGTCGGGCTCGGTGCTGTGGAGGGAATCGTGGCGCCTGGACTCGTCGTGACGACCGGGGTCGGACTGGCGCTCGCCGAGCCGCCGCAGGCGGCCACCGCGGTCGCCAGCAGGAACGCGACACCGACGATTGGCCGGGCGGTCACCGCCGAATGGTAGCCTCCCGGCAACGGTCGCGGTACCGCCGACCAGCTGCCCACCGCCTCGTGGAGGTCGCCCATGCCCGGACCGGTCACCGTCCTCTACTTCTATCGGACCCGCTGGGGCGCCCACGACGAGTTCGTGCGGCTCTTCGAGCGCAACCATTGGCCGATCCTCCGCGAGCAGGTGGAGGGCGGGCGAATCCTCGAGGTGAAGCGGCACGTCCCTCGCTTCCACGGCGACGGGCGCGCCGACTGGGACCTCCTGGTCACGATCACCTACCGCGACTGGGCCGCCATGGAGGAGCACTCGGAGAAGGAGATCGCCGAGCGACTCTTCCCGGACCGCGAGCGCCATCGGGCCGAGGAGCAGCGGCGGTTCGAGCTGCTCGAGGGGCACTGGGACGTCCCGCTCGAGGAGCGCCCGCTTGAGTAGCCGGATCTGCCGGTGATCGCAGCGGCTGCGCGCGACAAACTCGGCGCCCCGCCCGGGAGCCGCGATAATGACCCGGTCGCCACCCGGAGGACGAACCCGATCATGCCGCCGATCACCGAGCTGACCCGGATCGAGCCCGTCCACCTCAACCGTCTCGAGCGCCAGGGCATCTTCACCACCGGCCTGTTGCTCGAGGTCTCCGAGACGACCACCCGCCGGCAATACCTGGCGGACCAGGTGGACGCCACCCCGAACGACGTCCTGAGCTGGCGCGACGAGGCGCTCATGCTGAACCTGGCCGGGTTCCGGGAGGACGAGCACCAGCTGATGATCCAGGCCCGGATCGAGG
>JACDAV010000375.1 GCA_013695255.1 Chloroflexota bacterium | reverse complement strand
CCAGTCAAGGTGAGGATGCGTGACTCGGACCAGGAATGCCAAGGGCCAAGGAGCGAGGCTTCGGGACGACATCCTCGAAGCCGGGATGGTGGTGCTGGCCGAGGCCGCCGACGCTCGGCAGGTTACGATCCGGGCCGTCGCGGCGGCTGCCGGAGTCACGCCTCCGTCGATCTACCTCTACTTCCCGGACCGCGCGGCCCTGCTGCGCGCCCTCGTCCAGCGCGGTTTCCAGATGTTCGACCGCGTCCTTGACGAAGCTGCGCGTGGGATTTCGGACCCACGGGACGCGCTGCGTCGCCGGAGCCACGCTTACATCGCGTTCGCGGCGGTCCATCCCGGTGAATATCGGGTCGTGTTCAGTGCCGCCGGTCTTGGCCCCGAGGAACTGGAGGTCCCGCCGGGCGAGCGACACCCCGGGCATCCATCATTCGAGGCGCTCGTGGCGGCCGTGGTGCCGTGCGTACCACCGAACTCAGACCCCCTGTTCGTCGCAGTCCAGTTGTGGAGCTTCCTCCATGGCCTTGCTGACCTGCGGCTCACGAAGCCCGAACTGCCATGGCCCGCCGCCGAGGAACTCATCGATGCCACGCTGGTCCGTCTCGGCGTGGGGCAAGGGGGCGGCGCGGTCGGCCTGTTGCACCCGTAACGGATCACTTCAGGCGCGCTGCGGCCCAGGAGTCGGGAACCGGAACCATGCCCGGAATGCGACCGACAGGAGGGAGAAGCCGGTGAGAAGGGGCGAGGACGGTGAAAGACGAACCGGGCGGCGCTGCCATCCGTGATGCTACCCAGATGGATACCCAGAGAGAGCGTCCGAGCTCGGGGAGCCGTGCGCACGTCCGCTGGCGCGCGGCGGTTTCGGGGGGCGACGCACCCGGCCATCCAAGGCGATCGTCTACCACGGGTCAGCGGCGTTGACGATCGTCCCAGCGCGGTCCTAGCATCGCCACTCTCAGGAGGAAGGCGTGTTGGACAGCTGCCTGGAGGCGGGATTCGGGCCGCTCGGCGGCGAGGCGATCGGGTGAGCCGCCTCGACGCGGCACCGGCGGCGCGGGCCATGTTCACGCTCGACCCCACCCGCACCTACCCGGTCCTCGATCGTGCCGACGGCATTCACGTCTGGGACCGCGACGGCCGCCAGTACCTCGACGCGATCGCCGGCATCGCGGTCGCCAACGTGGGTTACGGGCGCCAGGAGGTGGTCGACGCGATCGCCGCCCAGGCGGCACGCCTGCCGTACGCCGTCGGCAACATCTTCGCGTCCGAGCCGGCGCTCGCCCTGGCGGACGAGATCGCCCGGGTCACGCCCGGTGACCTCGATCACGTGATCTTCACCTCCGGCGGCTCGGAGGCGGTCGAGGTCGCGCTGAAGATGGCCCGCCAGTTTCACGTGTTGCGAGGCGAGCCGGACCGCTCCGTGTTCGTGTCGCGCTGGACCAACTACCACGGGGCCACGCTGGGCGGGTTGACCGTCGGCGGCTCGAAGCTCCGACGCCGCGTCTACGAGCCCCTGCTGCCCGCCACCCCGCACGTGCGCACGCCGTACTGCTACCGGTGCCCGTGGCCGGACAGCCATCCCGATTGCGGACCAGCGGCGGCGGCAGAGGTCGAGGCGGCGATCGTCGAGGCCGGCCCATCGCGCGTCGCCGCGGTGATCGGCGAGCCGATCGTCGCCTCCGTGGGCGGCGCGATCCGGCCTCCGGACGACTACTGGCCGCGGGTCCGCGAGATCTGCGACCGGCACGGCGTGCTGCTGATCATCGACGAGGTCGTGACCGGGTTCGGCCGCACCGGTCGCACGTTCGCCGTCGACCACTGGGGCATCGTGCCGGACCTCATCGTGATGGGCAAGGGCATGTCCGGTGGCTACGCACCGCTCGGCGCGGTCGCCGCCCGGGCGCACGTGCGCGCGGCGTTCGAGGAGCGCGGCGCGGCGTTCGAGCACATCTTCACGTTCGGCGGGCACCCGGTCTCCGCCGCGGCCGGGCTGGCGGTGCTCGCGATCTGGGAGCGGGAGCGGCTGACGGAGCGAGCCGCCGCGCTCGAGGGGCCGTTCACGGCGGCGCTCGACCGTCTGCGCGAGCATCCGTTCGTCGGCGACGTGCGCGTCTCAGGCCTGATGGCGGGGATCGAATTCGTCGCCGACCGGGCGACGAAGGCGCCGTTCGAGCCGGCGATGAAGGTCGGCACGCGGGTCCGCGAGGCGGGTCTGCGGAACGGGATCGTGACCTACCCCGGGTCCGGGATGGCGGACGGAACGCGAGGCGACATCATCAACCTCTATCCGCCGCTGATCGTCACCGAGGCGGACATCGCGGAGATGTCCGAGCGCCTGGAGACGACGTTCACCGAGGTCGAGGCGGAGCTGGCGCGCTCCGGGTGACCGCCGGCGCGCTCCGCCTGACCGCCGGCGCCGCCCACGCGGTGCGGGTCCGGCCCGGCGAGCCGCATCGTCCTGACGTCCGTGACCTTCACGCAAGCAGGATCGCGCCCGGGCGGGCGTCCGTCTGGACGGCGCCGCGGACCACGGGCACGCCGGCGAGCACGACGTGCTCGATGCCGGTCGGGTACCGGCCCGGTTCGCGGAACGTCGCCGCGTCGGTGACCGTCCGCGGATCGAACGCGACGAGGTCCGCGAACGCGCCCTCGACGACCCGCCCCCGATCGCGCAGGCGGGCCCGATCGGCCGGCCGCGTGGTCGACATGGCGACCGCCTCCTCGAGCGACAGCACGCCCTTCTCGCGGACGTACGGGCCGAGCAGCCGCGGGTAGCATCCGTAGTTCCGCGGGTGCGGGCGGCCGGCGCCGGAGGGACCGGCCGGATCCATCGCCAGCCCGTCCGACCCGATCGACGTCGCCTCGTGCCGGAGGACCGCCCGGAGGTCGTCCTCGGACCGACCGTACGCCACCATCTGGACGCGGTTGCCGCTGCGCCGGATCAGCTCGAGGGCGGCCGGCCCGGCGTCAACTTCCCACAGCCGCCCGACCGCGTCGACGGTCAGCCCGAGCGTCTCTTCGAGCCCCGGCTCCTCGGATGCGACCTCGATCTCGTCCCAGCCGAATGCCAGCTCCGTCTCCCACTCCCGCAGGATCCGGGTCCGCTCGGCCTCGCGACCGAGCCGGGCGACGATCGCCGGCGCGCCGCCCGCCTGGGCCCACCCCGGGAGGAGCTGCGAGAGGTTCGCCGAGCCGGCGGTGTACGGGTAGATGTCGCTCGCCACGTCGATCCCGTCGCGGCGGGCGACGTCGATCAGCTCCAGCGCCCGCGTCACCTTGCCCCAGTTTCGCCGTCCCGCGACCGCGAGGTGGGACACCTGGAGGCGGCAGCCGGTCTCGCGCGCCACGGACAGCACCTCCTCGACCGCTTCGAGGAGGTGGTCGCCGTAGTTGCGCATGTGCGCGGCGAAGAGCCGGTCGCGCCGGGCGAGCGCGTGGCCGATCGCGAGGAGTTCGTCCTGGTCGGCCGACATCGCCGGCGGGAACATCAGGCCGGTGGAGAACCCGACCGCACCGGCCTCCAGACAGGTGTCGAGCTCGCGCACGAGGCCCCGGGTCTCCGCGGCGTCGAGCGGTCGGGCGGCCGACCCGACGACGGCCATCCGGAGCGGGATGTGACCGACGAGCGGCGCGCTGTTGAGGGCGATCCGCGTCCGCTCGAGCGCGCCGACATACCCGCCCAGGTCCCGCCACGACCACGCCAGGGCCAGGTCGGGGTCGACGGTCGCGTTCGCCTCCCGGATCGCGCCCTGCCGCTCCGGCGGCAGCGGTACGGCGCCCATCCCGCAATTCCCGTTGACCTCCGTCGTGACCCCCTGGCGCACCTTCGAAGGCGCGCCCGGAGCCGAGAGGAGCGACACGTCCGAGTGGCTGTGGAGGTCCACCCAGCCCGGCGCCACGACCAGACCGTTCGCGGGCACCCGGGTGCGCGCATCCGCGGTGGCGAGATCCCCGATCGCGGCGATCCGATTGCCGATGACGCCGACGTCGGCTCGGCGGCGCGGCGCGCCCGTCCCGTCGATGACCGTTCCATCGGCGACGATCAGGTCGAAC
>JACDAV010000364.1 GCA_013695255.1 Chloroflexota bacterium | reverse complement strand
GGCACCTCAGCTCGTGTACGAGCCTCCGGGGTCCAGCTCCACCCGGATGAGCCGGAGCTCCTCGTCGGTCGGCGGCGGCGTCGCCGCCAGGGCTGTTGCGATCTTCGGCTCCCAGCCGATCGTCTCGCGCACGCGCTCCACCGTCGCGCCAGGATGCAGCGAGTCGAGGCGCATCTCGCCCTCGTCGTCGAAGTGCCAGATCCCCAGATCCGTCACGACGACGCTGGGGCCGCGGCCGAGCCAGCCCTGCTCCTCGCGGATCCGGGCCGCGTTCGCCGCCCCGCCGAGGTTCCCGGGCGAGGTCCGGAAGTCGATCCGCTCGACGAAGCTGCGGGCCGACTGGCGCATGATCACGAACACCTGGCGGGCATTGATCGCGATCTCGCACGCGCCGCCGCTCCCGGGCAGGCGCGTCGTCGGCGTGGCGTAGTGGCCGATGACCGTCGTGTTGATGTTGCCGAAGCGGTCGATCTGCGCGGCGCCGAGGAAGCCCACGTCGATCAGCCCGCCCTGCAGGTAGAACGCGAACAGCTCGAACATGCTGGTCACGGCCGTCGCCCCGGTCACGATCGTCGGGTCGCCGATGCTGAGCGGCAGGCGCGCCGGCCGCGCGCCGAACACGCCCGCCTCGTAGACGAGCTCCATGTCCGGCGCGACGGTCCGCTTGGCGAGGTTGACGGCGATGTTCGGCAGCCCGACGCCGACGAAGCAGATCCGCTGGCCGGCCAGCTCGCGGGCGGCGGCGACGATCATCATCTCCGACTCCGAGAAGGCCGATCCGGCGGGACGCTCAGCGATCACCGGTAGGCCCCGTAGTCCACGACCCCGCTCGGCGCGGGCCCCGGCCGGAGCGAGGCCAGGCGCTCGCTTCCGAGCTTCTCCACGTACGCCGCTCGGCCGTCGAGGTCGTGGACCCACTCGCGCAGCCATCGCTCGGTCGCCTCCGCCGAGCGCGAGATCGGATCCCAGTCGAGATAGAAGCGGTTGTCGCGGTCGTATGCCCCCTGGACATACGAGGGGTGCGCGCCCCATGGCTCCACGACCACGGCGTCGACGATCAGGCCGGGGATGATCGTGCGGTTCGGGTCGGCGCGGATGACCTCGTCCGCGACGAGCTCCTCGACCACCACGATGACCCGGTCGGCCGCGAAGGCCGCCTCCTTCTGGCAACCCAGCAGGCCCCACACCTGCGTGTCGCCGGCGGCCGACGCCCGCTGCGCGTGAACGATCGTCACGTCAGGTTTGAGCGGCGGGACGGCGTACACGACGCCGTCCCCGTAGGGCGACTCGATCGTGCGGATGAGCGGGTTGGCGTTCGGCAGGTCCGTCTCGAAGTACGAGCGCAGCGGGAAGAACGGCAGGTTGGCCGCTCCGGCGGTGTAGCGGGCCACCATGCCGAAGTGCGAGTACTCCTCGAGCTCGAGGGTCGGTGAGGCGCCCTCCGTGACGCGGCGGATCGCGCCGAGCCCGCCGACGCCCGGGTTGCCGAGCCACGAGAAGATGAGCTTGCGGGCAACGCCGGCGGCGACCATCTGGTCGTAGATCACGTCCGGCGTCAGCCGGGCCAGGGTCAGGCCCCGCTTTCCCTGCCGGATGATCTCGTGGCCGGCCGCGAACGAGATCAGGTGGGTGAAGCCCTCGATCGCGACCGTGTCTCCGTCCCGGACGAGATCGGCCACGGCATCGCGCATCGATGCGACCTTGGAGCTCATCGGCGGGCGGCCCGGCGGACGGTCGGTCGGTCGAGCACCGCTCGGCGGTGGCTCGTCGTCAGCCCGCCGCCTCGACGCCGGTCAGCGCACCAGCCGCCTCTGCCTCCTCGCGCACTTCCGGCTCGGCCGGCCCGGCGACCGCGGCCACCGCCTCGGCGAACAGCCGGAGGGCGGTCGACATCTCGTCCTCGGACACGGTCAGCGGGGGTGCCATCCGGACGGCCTGCTTGCCACACTCGAGGACGAGCAGCCCGCGCTGGAAGGCGGCCCACTGGACCTCCTCGGCGTGCTCCGGCGTATCGAACTCAACCCCCAACATCAGTCCCAGGCCGCGGACGTCGCGGACGAGCCGAGGGTGCCGCGAGCGCAGCGGTCGAAGGCCCTCGAGCGCCTGCTCGCCGCGGATGCGCGCGTTGTCGATGAGACCGCCCTCGAGCAGATCGATCGTCGCCAGCGCGGCGGCGCAGGCCACCGGGTTGCCGCCGTAGGTCGAGCCGTGGGCGCCGGCCGTCCAGGATTCCAGCAGGTCGGCCCGGGCGACCAGTCCGCCCAGCGGCATGCCGCTGGCGATCCCCTTGGCCGTCAGGATGATGTCCGGCTCCACCCCCCAATGCTCGACCGCCCACATCTTTCCCGTCCGGCCGGCACCGGACTGGATCTCGTCCGCGATCAGCAGGATGCCGTGACGGTCGCACAGGGCGCGCAGGCCCTGCAGGAAGCCGTCTTCCGGCACCAGGTAGCCGCCCTCGCCCTGGACCGGCTCGACCACGATCGCCGCCACCTCGTCGGCCGGGGCCAGGCGCTCGAAGAGCACCTCGTCGAACCAGCGGAGGTCCTCGACCCGGCCGTACGGCGCGTGGAAGACCCCCGGCAGGAGGGGGCCGAACCCAGCGTGGTACTTGGCCTTCGACGCGCTGAGCGACACCGAGCCGTAGGTCCGCCCGTGGAAGGCGCCAAGGAAGGCGACGACATAGGGCCGACCGGTCGCGAAGCGGGCGAGCTTGATCGAGGCCTCGACGACCTCCGTCCCGCTGTTACCAAGATAGGCTCGGGTCCGGCCGCCCTTGATGGGGGCGCCTTCGGCCAGCCGCCGGCAGACCTCCGGATAGATCGGGAGGTAGAAATCCGACGCGCTGAAATGGATCAGCTCGCCCGCCTGACGTCGGATCGCATCGACCACCGCCGGGTGCGCGTGGCCCGTGGAGTTCACCGCGATGCCGGCCGCGAAGTCGAGGAACAGGTTGCCGTCGATGTCCTCGACGGTCAGCCCCTCACCGCGAACCGGCACGATCGGGTAGGCCCGTGGCAGACTCGGCGACGTCCAGGTCTGGTCGAACTCGACGTGGGCGCGGGCCTTCGGTCCGGGAAGCTCACCCAGGATGTCGGGGACGGGGCGCGACTGGGCGAGCCGCGACGAGTCGAGGACCAAGCCGCACCTCAACGCATACTTCTTATGCAGGTTGGATCGTGCGGCCGAGTATACCCGCGGCC
>JACDAV010000358.1 GCA_013695255.1 Chloroflexota bacterium | reverse complement strand
GATCAGGACCTCGGGCGCCGTCATCGGGCGTCCTCCGGGCCGGCGAGCAACGCGGCCAGCCCCACCTCGTCGAGGCCAGCCCCGATGCCGAGCGCCAGCGCCACGCGCGCCTTGGGCCCGCCGAGCTGGCCGCAGGCCAGCGCCCCGGCGCGGAACCATGTCGCGCCGCCACCCGGAAAGGCATAGGCGGCGGTCGCCGATCCGCTCGGGCAACGGGTGGTGAGCGCGACCGGGATGCCGGCGTCTATCGCCCGCCGGGCAGCATCGAGCAGGGCCAGTGAGGTGTTCCCGGCGCCGGTCCCCTCGACCACGATCCCCTCGGCGCCGGCGTCGACGGCCGCGTCGAGCAGCCGGCCATCCATCGCGACGTGCGCGGTGATCAGCTCCACGCGGTCCGCGGTCCGGTCCGTGTCGACGTGGCGGCGCGCGCCGCGGCGGCGCTCCACGATGACCATCTCCCCGTCGAGCCGGCCCAGCCGCCCGGTGTTGAGACTGCGAAACGTGTCGAGCGCGGCGGTATGCGTCTTGGTCGCATCGTCGGCCGGCTCGATCGTCCCGGCCAGGACCACGACCGTCCCCGCGCCCCGCAATGCGGGCTCCGCGGCTGCGCGCACGGCGTCGCGGATGTTGGCCGGACCGTCGTGATCCGGCTCGCCGGCGGAGCGCATCGCGCCGGTCACGACGAGCGGCTTCGGGCCGGCGTGCAGCAGGTCCCAGAAGAACGCCGTCTCCTCGATCGTGTCCGTGCCCTGGACGACGACCGCGCCGTCGATCGTCGGATCGGCCAGTGCCGCGCGGACCGTGGCCGCCACGCCGAACAAATCGCGCCACGTGAAGTGACTGGCGGGGGTGAGGCCGCGGTCGATCGGCACGACCTCCGCGATCGCGTCGAGGCCCGGCGTGCGGGCCAGGATGTCCGCACCGCTGAGGGTCGGCACCCGGCCACCGGCCGTCGCGTCGATCTCCATCGAGATCGTGCCGCCGGTGAAGACGACAGCCACCCGGCTCATGGCTCGCCCCGGGCGTGGTGCGCCGCCGGACCCGGGCGGGGCGAGGCCTCGGGTCCGCCGTGGTGGGCCATCTTGTCGTAGACGACGGGCCCGCGTCGAACCGCCAGCCGCCACAGTGCCGCCGGCACGGCCGCCAGCCACAGGGATCCGAAGACGGCCGCTCGAGCGGCGCGGCCCAGGCGCTCGCCCGGGTGGAGCGGGTGTCCGTCCGCGCCCGCCTCCCAGCGGAGCGCATCCCAGGCAAGCCCGCCCGCGACTCCGGCGTACGCGGCGACGAGCAGCACCGCGCTGGCCGCCCGCCCCCGGCGGAAGGCGCCTGCGACCGACCCGGCGATGAGTGGCGGGGCGGCCAGCTGACCGGCGTAGGCCAGGAATTCCAGCTTCGCGCGGATCCCGAGACGCCGGCTCGCCAGCACCGGCGCCCCGTGCTCGAGGAGGCGACGCACCGCCCCCTCGGCCCAGCGGACCCGCTGCCGCCACAGCGCCGGCCACGAGCGGACGGGCTCCTCCCACACCTCCGCGTCGAGGGCCCAGGCGACGCCGATCCCGTGCGCCGCGGCGATCCGGCTGGACAGGTCGAGATCCTCCGTCAGCGCCTCGGATCGCCAGCCGCCGACCTCGATCAGGAGCCGGCGCTCGACGACGATGCCGTTGCCCCGGAACTCCGACAGGCCGCCCAGCCCCCACCGGCCGCGCTGCAGCTCGCCGTCGAGCGTCTGCTCGTCAGCCTGGGCGCCGGCCAGCCACGACGCGCCACCGTCGATGATCCTCCGCCGGGCGGTGATCGCCCGTGCCCCGGACTGCACGTAGTGGGCGAGCGTGGACAGGAAGTCCGGGGCGATGCGAGCGTCCGCGTCGAGCACCACGACGACGTCGCCCAGGTACGCCTCCGGGGCGAGCGCGGTCAGGGCCGCGCCCTTGCCGTCCGGAAGGGCACCAGCCCGGCGCACCACCCGCGTGACGCCGGAGATCCCGGCAGTCTCTGCGGCCTGGCTGGCGGCGTCGGCCGTGCCGTCGACGGATCGGTCGTCGATCACGACGAGCTCGAAACGGGGTGTGCCGCCGGAGGTGCGGTGGTCCTGTGCGGCGACGTCGCGGACGAGTCGCGGAATGACGACCGCCTCATCGCGACCGGCCACGACGACCGTGAACGTCGGGCTCCCCGTGCCCGGCCCCTGGTGCCGTGCGACCTGCCTGCCGACCTCCCCGTTCGAACGTGGCTGGATCGGCGGACGCCGGCTGGCCCACGCGATGGGCAGGGTCGAGCCGAGTGCCCCGGCCACGCAGGCGAGCACCAGGCGTCGCGTCCCGCGACCGGCGGCCGCCCGGAAGCCGAGGGCGAAGCCGCCCGTCAGCGTCCCCGCGGCGAGCACGCGCCAGCGCCAGGGCGTCCCTTCGCCTTCAGCTGTCTGCCCGGCCTGCGCAGCCCCGGCCGGGACGACCGGTGAGCCGTCAGGCACGCGCGTCTGGCGGCGACCCCGGCTCGGGCTCCTCGTTCCGGCGGTCGGCGGGCAGCCGCAGCTCCTCTGTCTGGGCGCGCGCGAGTGCGACTGGATCGTCCGGTGCCAGGCCGAGCGGATCGGCCGCGGCGAGGTGTGGGGCCTCCGCCGCCGTGTCCGCC
>JACDAV010000347.1 GCA_013695255.1 Chloroflexota bacterium | reverse complement strand
AGGCGCTCGACCGCGCCGAGCTCCAGCAGAACGTCGAGCGCCCGGAAGATCGTCGCCCGGCCGATGCCGAGGCGGCGCAGCTGCGCCTCGGCCACGAGGTCGGCGGCGGTGAAGTGGCCGTCCCGGCTCTCGATCAGCGAGGCGACCGAGCGGCGCGCGTCGGTGATCCGGTAGCCGGCGCGATCCAGCGCGCTGACCACGGAAGAGGGTTGCTCCATGCGCAGATGATATCGAGTCTCAACGGAGACGTCCAGCCCCGCCGTGCCGGGGACGGCGCCGACTATCGCGCCCTGGTCGCGTAGCCCGTCAGCTCGACGTACGCCTCGCCGCCGAGCGGCCGCCCGCCACGGCTCGCCCGCACCCGCTGCGACCCCTCCCAGTACACGACCCCGGTGGTGGCGCGGGTGTCCAGCTCCTGGTCCGCCACGGTCGGGGCGAGGTCGACCGTGAGGTCCTCGGCCGGGACCTCCACGTGCCAGCCGGCCGGGTAGTCGAAGCCGGTGTCGGGGCTCGTCCATCGATCGGTGACCTCGACCGAGAACGCGTCGGCGGGGAGGTGGCGCACCCGCCCGTCGGGCGAGACCAGCGTCCCGTAGACGAGCGGGTAGGACCCGTCCCGGTCACGGACCAGCGACAGCGTCAGGTCCGTCCCGTCGTCGAGGTTGATCGCGAACCAGTCCCAGCCGCCCCCGCCGACCGCGATGAAATCGCCCCACTGGTGGTCGAACCAGGCGAGGCCCTCGACTTCGAGCGAGCGGCCGTCGACGGCGAGCGAGCCCGTCGCCTCCATCCGCGTCCGCGAGTAGTAGTAGGAGCCGCCGGCCGGTCCGAAGTCGATCCAGCCGTCGCGGTCGTGAAGCGCGGCCGGCGCCGACCCGCGCAGCTCGAGATCCACCGCCACGCCCGACGGATCGCCCTGCGTCTCGGCGGCCTCGACGCTCGCCTGCAGCCGGTCCGTCCCACCGGAGCCGGACATGCGCCAGGGGTCGCGCTCCGTCGTCTCCGGACGGGTCGGGTCAAACCCGGTGATCGCGAAGTCGAAGGCGCCGTCCGCACCGCCCGCCCGGTCGACCTGCGGCCCGATCTCGCTGCGCTGCGCGTACGTGAACCCGCCGCCGGTCTCGTCGGTCAGGGCCAGGTGGGACGCCCAGGAGACCGGAAACCCGCCGCGCTCCGCCCGGAAGACGACGTACTCGAAGCCCCACCGGCCGCCCGCCTCGTCGCGAAGGTGGCCCGTGTAGTACCACCACTCGGTCAGCCGCTCGTGGGGCGCGTCGTCGCGCGGCAGCACGACCGGTACCGGATCGGCCGCGACCGGGATCGTCGGCTCGGCGGCGGGAGCCTGGACCGGCCGCTGGGCGGGCGGATTGGCCAGCACCGGGCCGCTGCAGCCGGCGACGACCAGGAGGAGGACCGCGAGGAGGCGCCTCATCGCACGGCCGCCTCGATCTCCGCCTCGGACGGCAGCCGCGAGGCGACGAACCGCTCGAGCGGCCTCGGCATCCACCAGTTCCAGCGTCCCAGCAGCCGCATCGTCGCCGGCACGAGAAGCGCCCGGACCACCGTCGCGTCGAGCGCCACTGCCACCGCCACCCCGATGCCGAGCGCCTTGATGAGCACCACCTCGGCGAAGGCGAACGAGCCCGCCACGACGATCACGATCAGCGCCGCGGAGGTGACGATCCGGCCGCTCCGCTCGAGGCCGCGCGCCACCGCCTCCGTGTTGTCGCCGGTCCGGTCCCAGACCTCCTTCATCCGCGACAGCAGAAACACCTCGTAGTCCATCGACAGACCGAACAGCACGCAGAAGAGGATCACCGGCTGGGTCGTTTCGACGAAGCCCAGCGGCTGGAACCCGAGCGGGGCGGACAGGTTGCCGTCCTGGAAGATCCAGACCAGCGCGCCGAACGAGGCGGCGATCGAGAGGGTGTTCATGACCAGCGCCTTGGCCGGCAGGATCACGGAGCGCAGGAGGAGGAACAGCACGGCGTACGTGCTGACCAGGATGAACAGGGCCGTCCGGGGGAAGTCGGCGCCGATCCGGGCCACGACGTCGGACACCTCCGCCGCACCGCCCCCCACCTGGACCGTCAGCCCGGCCGGCGGCGCGAGCGCGCCGGCGGGGTCGCGCAGGTCCGCCACGAGGTCGCGGCCCTCGTCGCGATTCGGGCCGTACGGGGTGAAGACCGTGAACGCGGTCAGGTCGCCGCGCGTCGTGGCTCCGACGGTCGCCTGGACGAAGCGGTCCGGCGGGCCGGAGGGGTCGGACAGCAGGAGCTGGTACTGGTCGAGCCGCAGACGCGGGTCGATGTCGACGAGGCTCTCGACCCGCTCGATCCGCGGGTCCGCCGCCAGGCGCCGGGAGTACTCGTACAGCTGCGCGACGTTCTCCGGGGTGGTCGCCGGGCCATCGGTGCGGACCGCCAGCGACAGCGGCGCGAAGGCGCCCTCGCCGAATTCCTCGACGAGCAGGTCGAACGACGCGCGCGACGGCACCGAGGCCGGCAGGATCGACGCGTCCGGCGCGTTGAACTTGACGTGCAGGAACGGCGTGCCGAGCAGCAGGAGGAGGGCCAGGGTCGGGACGAGGACGGCGACGGGGCGGCGCATCACCCAGCGGGCGATCCGGGCCCACGGCCCGTCGGTCTGGCTGCCGACCTGCACCCGGCGGACGCGCAACGCGTCGATGCGCGGCCCGGCCAGCGTCAGGAGCGCCGGCATCAGCGTGAGCGCGGCGACGACCGCGAGGCCCACGACGACGGCGCCGGCGATGCCGACCGAGCGGAGGATCATGAGCTCGAACAGGACCAGGCCGAGCAGGCCGAGGAGGACCGTCAGCCCGCTGAAGAACACGGCCCGGCCGGCGGTTGCGACGGTGACCCGCACCGCCTCGCCCACTCGATCCGGGCCCGTCCGCACCGCCAGCTCCTCCCGGAAGCGACTGGTCATGAGGAGCGAGTAGTCGACGCCCAGCCCGAGGCCGAGGAGCGTGGCCAGGTTCAGCACGAAGATGCTCATCGGGGTCACCGATGCGACCGCCCAGATGACGGCCAGGGCGACGATCACCGCGGCCCCGCCGACGGCGAGGGGCACCGCCGCCGCGACCACCGAGCCGAAAACGAGCAGCAGCGCCAGCCCGGCCAGCGGCAGGGAGATCAGCTCGCTCCGCTGCAGGTCCGACTCCGAGACGTCCTGCACGTCGCCGTAGA
>JACDAV010000340.1 GCA_013695255.1 Chloroflexota bacterium | reverse complement strand
CGCCGGATCTGCGACCTCGCCCGGCGTGCGCCCGGCTCGCTCCCGGTCCGCGAGATCCGGCGCGGCGGCTCGCCAGGCCGCGTCGGCAGCGGCCGGGTCGTCGTCCAGCGACGCCGAGAACAGGAGGAGGACGACGGCCATCGTCGCGCCGATCGCGATGGCGATGAAGGTGGGCCAATGGAACCACAGTGCAAGATAGAGGCCCACACCGATCCCCACCGCAGCGGCGAGCGCGAGTGTCCGGCCGCCGGGCATCGCTCAGATCACCGTCACGCCGATGAGCGTGCCGACGGCATAGGTCACGGCGGCGGCGACCGCACCGATGGCGACCTGGCGGAGGCCCGAGTAGAGCGTCGACCGTCCGGTGAGCACGCTGACCCCCGCCCCCACCGCGAAGAGCGCCACCAGGCTGAGAACGAGCGTGCCGTAGAACGCGACCGCGCCCTCCCCCAGCAGGTAGGGCAGGACCGGCACCGACGCCCCGATCGCGAAAGCCACGAACGAGCCACCGGCCGCGCCCCATGGCGACCCGAGCTCGTCGGGATCCAGCCCCAGCTCCTCGCGGACGAGCGTGTCGAGCGCCGTGTCCTTGTCGCGGAACAGCCGGTGCGCGATCGTCGCCGCCTCATCCCTCGTGAAGCCCTTCGAGCGGTAGACCGCCGCCAGCTCGGCCTCCTCCTCCTCGGGCATCGCCTCCAGCTCGGCGCGCTCCAGCTCGATCTGGCGCTCGAACAGCTCGCGCTGCGACTGCATCGAGATGTACTCGCCGGCCGCCATGCTGCTGGCCCCCGCGATCAGACCGGCGATGCCCGCCAGCAGGATGACCCGCGGCTCCTGCGTGGCAGCACCCGCGACGCCCATCACCAGCGACAGGTTGCTCACCAGCCCGTCGCTGACGCCGAAGATGACCGCACGCAGCGTCCCGGAGCGTCCCGTTCGATGCCAGCCCTCGCGAGCCCCGATGTCGGAGGGTCTGTCGGCTCGTCCGGCCTCCCGGACCCCGTCTCGGCCGGTCGCGGCACCGCGCGGCAGCGTCACCGGACGACCGTTGCCGTCCCCGAGCCGCTTCCAGATCTCGGCGTGCTCCCGCTCGTCCGCTGCGATCGCCGCCACCTCCGGGGACGACTGCTCCTCGTAGATCGCCTCCTCGTCGCCCTCGAGGGCCCGAACGAGGTCCGCCACGGCGTGCGTGCCGAACAGCCTGGCGACCGCGACGATGAACCGGATCCGCATCCGTGGCCGGTCCGCAGGCGGCACCTCGACCCCGAGGTCCTGCAGCTTGGTCGCCCAGATGTCCGCGTGCCGCCGCTCGTTCGAGGCGATCGTGCGGAATGCCGCGGCGCGCCGGCCGTCCTTCTCGATCCGCGCCAGCGACTCGTAGAGGACGATCGCGTCGCGCTCCAGCTTCAGGTTCTCGAGGCTTCGGGCGGTGTCGACGGTCATCGGGAGGATCCTAACGGAGGTCCGCCGGGTGGCTCGCGGCCCTTGTCGCGAGCGTACGCTCTGCCCATGACGCGGGCACGACCCTCGACCGCCGGCTGCCAGGCCGGACGCGCCGCGTGAGCGCCGTGCCGTTCCTCCGCCACCTCACGGCGGCGGAGGTCGAGGCGGCGATGCCGCCGGTCGACGAGCGCCTCGAGCTGGCCGAGCGAACGCTGGTCGCGCTGGCGACCCCCGGCGCGGCGGAGCTGCCGGCGAAGATCGGCGTCCATCCCCGGCCGGAGGGATCCTTCGCCCACGCGATGCCGGCGCACCTCCGGGCACGCGCCGCGCCGGCGGACGACCTGCTGGGCATGAAGTGGGTGGCCGGCTTCGATGCCAACAAGTCGCACGGACTGCCGGCGATCAGCGCGCTCGTGGTCCTGAACGACTCCTCGACCGGGCTGCCGATCGCCATCCTCGACGGCGGCCCGATCACCGCCGAGCGCACGGCGGCGGTCAGCGGGGTGGCGATCCGTCGGTTCGCGCCGCTCGTGAAGAACCGGCCGATCGTCGTTGGGCTGATCGGTGCCGGCGTGCAGGGCCACAGTCACCTGGCCGTCCTCCGCCACCTGCTGCCGGCGGCGCGGCTGCGTGTCCATGACCGGCATCCGGAGCGAGCGGCCGCGCTGTGCGAGGCGGCACGCGCGGCGCATGGGTTCGCGAGTGCGGAGCCGGTCGCCAGCGCCCGGACGGCCGTGGAGCGCGCCGACGTCGTGATCACGGCCGTCTCGTTCACCGACGCGACCCGCCGCCAGGCGATGACCGGCGACTGGCTGGCGCCGGACGCGTTGGTCGTGCCTGTCGACTACGCCACGATGTGCGCCGCGGCGGTGGCCCATGATGCGGCCCTCTTCCTGGTCGACCAGCGGGAACAGTTTCTGGCCGCCCGGGCGACCGGTCAGTTCGAGGGCTACCCGGAGCCCGGCGCGACGCTCGGGGAGGCGATCGCGGCGGGCACGGCTCGACCGGCCCGCGGGCGGGTCGTGGCCACGCACCTCGGGGTGGGGCTGGCGGACGTCGTGTTCGGCGCGGCCATCCTCGAGCGGGCGGCGGCGATGGGTTTGGGACGCGAGCTGCCGCGCTGACGGCCCGCAGCGCGCGGTCGGCGGCAAGCAGGCCGGATCCAGCTACTCGTTGACCTCGAGCGGGCCATCGGGGACCTCGATCAGAACCCGCCCGTTCTCGACGAGCGTCGGATAGATCGCCAGTGGGAGCTCCGCCGGCGGATCGAGCGGGTCGCCGTCCTCGAGCGAGAAGCGCGAGAGATGCAACGCGCAGGTCAGCGTGCCGGCCGTCAGGAAGCCCTTGTCGAGCTCGAAGTACTCGTGGCTGCAGGTGCCCTGCACCGCCCGGAAGCCATCGCCGGTATTGACGACGAGGACCATGTCCGTGCCGTCGACCCAGGCCATCTTCATCGTGCCCGGTGGCACCTCGTCCACGGCGACGAGATCGATGCGTCTCACGCCGAGGCCAGGCGACACGAGGCTCAGGCCGCGGCCCCTGTCGCCGGCGCCCAGGCGCCGGCCTCCCACTTCGCCTCGAGGAGGACGCGCAGGCGGTCCTGTGCCTCCGCCAGCGGCACGCGCGCCACGACCGGCTCGAGGAAGCCGAGCACGATGAACTTGCGCGCCTCGTCCTCGGGGATGCCGCGCGAACGCAGGTAGAAGATCTGCGCCTCGTCGATCGGCCCGACCGACGACGCGTGGGCGGCCCGCCGGCAGTCCGGCTGATCGATCTCGAGCGATGGGATCGCCACCGCCCGGGCCGCCTTCGACAGGTTCATCCCGAACTCGCCCAGATAGCTGTCCGTCCCGATCGCCGTGCGCTCGATCTCGATCAGGCCCTTCATGTAGCTCCGCGAGCGGTCGAGGAGCGCGCCCTTCGAGAGCAGCTGGCCGGTCGTGTCGCGGCCCAGGTGCCGGGTGTACGAGGTCAGGTCGAAGAGCTGCTCGTCCGAGCCGAACACGATCTCGACCTGCTCGACGGTGCTCCGGTCGCCAACCAGCCGATTGTCGACGCGCGAGCGCACGAGGCGCGAGCCGAGATGTGCCAGCGCCCAGCGCAGCGAGGCGTCCTCTCCGAGCGTGGCGTCGCGGTGCTGAAAGGCGATCTGGCGTGGACCGAACTCCTGGAGCGACGCGACCGCAAGATCGGCGCCCCGGCCGAGACGCACCTCGAGCGTGCCGGTGTAGAGGGCCTGCGGGACGGTCTCGCCGGCAGCGCACGCGATCTCGGGGCCGGAGGGCGCCAGCTCCTCGACGAGCGACGCGGCGGCCCCGTCGCCGAGCTCGACGATCGTGCGCGTCAGCAGGGCGCGGCCGGGCGCGCCCGCCAGCCAGCGGACGACGATCGGGCGGTCCAGCCGGACGCCGTCGGGAACGCGGAGGACGACACCCTGGTTCCAGCCGGCCCGGGTCAGCGCGGCGAGGCGGTCGTCCGATGGGAGCGATCCCGCGTCGGTGAGCAGCCGCCGGGCCATCTCCGGGTCCCGCCGGATCAGGCTGCCGACCGTCTCGAGCGTCACGCCGGCCGCACGCACGTCCGGATCGATGCCGACCGACGCCACGACGTCCTCGCGCAGCTCGAGGAGGCCCGCCACGGCCGGCGGAAGGCCGCCCGTTCCGCCGGCGGGTGGTTCGTCGGCCGTCGCCGGATAGGCGGTGACATCCGCGAGGCTGGCCCCGCGCAGGTCGACGTACGGCGTGTAGAGCCGGTTGGACTCGACCGGCAGCTCGCGAAAACGCGCCAGCGCCGTCCGGCGATCGGCCGCCAGCCAGTCCGGCTCGGATGAAGCGCGGCGGTCGACGAACGCCTCGTCGAGCTGGAAGGTGAGCTCGGTGGGCGAGCGGCGGGGCGCCCGCGACCGGGTCTGCGTGGCGTTCGGCGCGGCGGGCGGAACGGCTTCGGTGGGGGCCGGGACCTCGGGCCGGGTCAGGGCCTCCGTCACCCCAGCGAACCCTCCATCTCGAGCTTCACCAGCCGATTGAACTCGATGGCGTACTCCATCGGGAGCTCCTTCGTGAAGACCTCGAGGAAGCCCTGGACGATGAGGTTGGTCGCCTCGTTCTCCGTCAGGCCGCGCGACATCAGGTAGAAGACCTGGTCCGTGCTGATCTTGCCGACGGTGGCCTCGTGGGTCATCGTCGTGTCGTCTTCCTGGATGTCGATGTAGGGGTACGTGTCGCTGCGGCTCTGGTCGTCCAGCATGAGCGCGTCGCAGCGCACGCTGGCGACGACGTTCGTGGCGCCCGGCGCGACCTTGAGCTGACCCCGGTACGTGGCCCGACCGCCGTCCTTGGACACGGACTTGGACACGATCCGCGAGCGGGTGTTGGGCGCGAGATGGACGGCCTTTGCGCCCGTGTCCTGGTGCTGCCCTCTGCCCGCGACGGCGACCGAGATGATGTCCGCCGTGGCGCCCTCGCCGCGCAGGTAGATGGCCGGGTACTTCATCGTCAGCCGCGAGCCTGTGTTCGCGTCGATCCACTCCACGGTGGAGTTCTCGTGTGCGTGGGCCCGCTTGGTGACGAGGTTGTAGACGTCGTTCGACCAGTTCTGGATCGTCGTGTAGCGGACCTTGGAGCCCGGCAGGGCAACGACCTCGACGACCGCCGCGTGAAGCGAGTCGGTCGCGTAGATCGGCGCCGTGCAGCCCTCGATGTAGTGGACCTTGGCGCCCTCGTCGACGACGATCAGGGTCCGCTCGAACTGGCCCGTGTTCTCACCGTTGATCCGGAAGTAGGCCTGCAGCGGGAGCGGAACCTCGACGCCCTTCGGGACGTAGACGAACGAGCCACCCGACCAGACGGCCGCGTTGAGCGCCGAGAACTTGTTGTCCTCGGCCGGGACGACGGTGCCGAAGTACTTGCGGAAGATCTCGGGGTACTCGATGAGCGCCTGGTCCGTACCCATGAATACGACGCCGAGCTTGGTCAGCTCTTCCTTGACCGAGTGGTAGACGACCTCGCTGTCGTACTGCGCGCCGACGCCGGCCAGGAACTTGCGCTCCGCCTCCGGGATACCGAGTTTCTCGAACGTCGCCTTGATCTGCTCCGGAACGTCGTCCCACGACTTCTCTTCGCGCTCGGACGGCTTGCGGTAGTAGACGATCTTGTCAAAGTTGATCTTGTCGAGGCCGTCCGTCCAGGTCGGCATCGGGCGCTTCTGGAAGTGCTCGAACGCGCGCAGGCGGTACTGGAGCATCCAGTCCGGTTCGTTCTTGAAGCCGCTGATCTCCTCGACCGTGGCACGGGTCAGCCCGCGCTTCGTTTCGGCGAGGTAGGCGATGTCGTCGTGGAAGGCGAACTGATCGCGCTGGTCGGTGACGATCTCGCGGGTGGCTGTCATCGGGTCTCCGGTCGTTGCTTCGGGCGGCGCGCAGCCGCCGCGGATGGCCTTGTCCAGGCTCGTGTCTAATTCCTAGTCAGATTATCGGGATTAGCCACCGAACCGTCAACGACCCCCTCCCGGACATGGAACGACGGCAGTCGGAACCGGGCGCTGGGCCCGGACCTGACTGCCGCCGCATTCGCGCGGGAGGCGCGAGGTCAGTCGCGAATGGTGGCTTCTTCGAACGCCGGGCCGCCGTTGCGCTCGGTGCCGAGGCCGTCGGGGTATGGAGCCGGACTCGCGTCCGAAATATCGGAGAACGGGGCTTCCTCGAGCGGTGCTGTCTCGGCCCGATCGAACGCGACTGCGTCGCCCGGCCCGAGATCGAAGGACTCGTCATCCGTCGAGCCTATGTTCATCAGGCGGTCGCGAACCGCTGTCAGCGCGTCGCTGAGCCGCGTCCGGAC
>JACDAV010000337.1 GCA_013695255.1 Chloroflexota bacterium | reverse complement strand
ATCCAGGCCCGGCTCGAGCGCGCCGAGGCGAGCGTCGCGGCGGCTCGACGCGCCGGCGTGGCGATCGCGGCCGGGACCGACTTCGGCGGCGGCTCGCTGCGCGCCAACCAGCTGGCCTGGGAGGTCGAGTCGCTCGTGGCCGCTGGCATGGAGCCGTGGGAGGCGCTCGGCGCCGCGACGTGGCGCGGCGGGGAGCTGCTGGGCGACGAGGAGGCGGGGGTGATCGTGGAGGGCGGCCCGGCGGACTTCTTTCTCGTCCACGGCGATCCGCTCTCGGAGCCGGCGGCCCTGTGGCGGGTCTGGCGAGTGGCCTGGGCCTGATCCGGGGCGCTCCAGCGCGGCCGGAGGCTGCCTATCATCACGACCATGGCCACGCGCATCACGCCGGACCGCTTCGTCCGTGGAACCGGTCAGAACGCCGACATGGAGCGGGCCGTCGCGATCTCGGGTCCCAGCGTCGGCTCGGTCAACCTGTACACCAGCGTCGTGACGACCGCACCCCGTGCCAGGACGCGGATCCACCACCACGGCGACTGCGAGACGTCGATCTACATCGTCGCCGGCCACGCCCGCTACACGTGGGGCGGCACCGGGCTGGAGGATGCGTTCGACGCCCGGGCCGGCGACATCGTCTTCATCCCGGCGGGCGAGATCCATGTCGAGGAGAACGCATCGGACCGGGAGCCGCTGGTCGTCGTCGTGACGCGCAACTGCCCCGACTCCCACGTCGTGTACGTGGACGACGGGCCGGACGGCGCGGACGACGGCCCGGACGACGGGGACGACGCGCCGGCACCGTGCTGACCGGTGCCCTGCCGCCGCTGGCCGAGCTGCTTGCCGCCCACGACCTGGCCGGCGTCCCGGAGCGCTCGTTTGCCAATGACGGCTGGTCAGGCTCGGAGCTGACCGCGCTCGAGCGTCACGGCCGGCGGTTCGTCCTGAAGCGGACGTCGCCGCGACTCGACTGGATCGTTCGTGCGACAGCGGACACGTCGCTTCGGGAATCGTGGCTGGCCATGGGGCCGCTGGACCTGCCGCCCGGGATCACCGCGGCGTACCTCGGCGCTGCGAGCGACGGCGACGCGGTCGCGCTGCTGATGCCGGACCTTTCGGACGCGATCCTGACTTGGGACCGGACGGGCTGCGGCGCGCTGGCAGCCACAGACCTCGACCGGGTGCTGGCGGCGCTGGCCGACCTGCACGCCTCGACCTGGTGGCCTCCCTGCCCCGACCCGCCGTGGTGCTCGGTCACCGACCGGGTGACCCTCCTGACGCGCGCAGCCGCGCAGCGCTACACCGCCGAGGGCCTCGCGGTCGGCGCGCGTTTCGCCGAGGGCTGGGACGCGTTCGAGCGCCGGGCATCTCGTCCGGCGCGCGAGCTGCTCGCGCGCCTGAGCGCCGATCCCTCGCCCCTGGTCCGGGCGCTCGGTCGACTGCCCGCCGCCGGCCTCCATGGCGACCTGAAGCTGGCCAACGTGGCGTTGCCACCGAGCGGCGAGGTGGCGCTGATCGACTGGCAGATGACGCTGCGCGCCCCCGTCGCGGTCGAGCTCGGATGGCTGCTCGTGGCCAACGTTGCGAGCCTGCCGTCGGCGCCGGACGACGTGCTCCGGCGCTACGCCGCCGCCGCGCGCACGGCGGGCGTGGAGCTGGGCGACTGGGCGGCGCAGGTCGACCTCGCCTGGCTGGTCGGCCTCCTGCTCCGCGGCTGGCGGAAGGGCCTGGATGCGGAGGCCGGGACCTCGGCCGCGTGGGGCGCGAGCGGCGCGGACGAACTGGCCTGGTGGTGCGACCGGACGCTGCGGGCCGCTGACCGCAGGCTTTGACGACAGACGGCCACACGAAGGAGACCGACCAATGCCGAAACAGGTTCCAGCGCTGCCGGGCATCGAGCCCGGCAGCCTCCCGTTCTCCCGCGTCGTGGAAGCCAACGGCTTCGTCTTCCTTGCCGGACAGGTCGGTGACCGGCCCGGTGGGGAGGGGCCGGTCCCGGGCGGGATCGAGCCCGAGACGCGGGCCATGCTCGACAACGTCGAGCGCCTGCTGCGCGCCGTGGGGCTCGGCCTGGCCAGCGTCGTCAAGGCGACCGTCTATCTCCGCGACTTCGACGAGTTCGCCGCGATGAACGCCGTCTACCGCGAGTATTTCCCGGTCGAACCGCCCACGCGGGCGACCGTTGGCGTCACCCGCCTGGCCAGCGACTACCGGGTCGAGATCGAGGTCGTGGCGGCACGCTGAGGCGCCGCCCCGCCCGACGGCTACTTGCCGACGCGGAACTCGTCGATGGCCACGATCGGCCGACCGGCCGTCCCGACCACCTCGATCTTGAGCGTGTGGTACCCGTACGCCGACCAGCTCTTCGTGAACAGCGTGTTGACCGGACGGAATGACGTCGCATAGAGGTCGAGTGTCCGGACATACGCCCCGTCGATCGAGATTCGAGCCTTGCCGCGCGTCGTGCCCCGGGGCCCGATCCAGGTCACGGAGTAGCCGCGGAAGCCGAACGTGGCCGTCGCGCCGGGCTCGTCCGTCCAGCGGGCCTGACCTCCGGCATAGGCGGTGTGCTGGGCGTTCCGCCAATGGCCCGTCCATCGGATGTACTGGTACGTCTCCTGGTAGCGCGAGATCCGCGTGCTCAGAACGGTCGACGAGGTGGTCGACGTCGACTGGTAGATGGCCAGGACCTTGTTGACATAGCTCGTCGCGTAGTCGGACCACTGTGACGAGTCGTAGACCACGCGGCCGGTCAGCCACCAGTAGGCGACGAGCCGCCACTGCTCGTACCGATGGAACGCGTCATGGATGGTCGCGCGGGCGACCAGCTCC
>JACDAV010000336.1 GCA_013695255.1 Chloroflexota bacterium | reverse complement strand
GCGAACGCCGCGCCGATGATGAAGGTGGCGCGGATCTGGGCCGCCGCGTCCGGGTTGCGTCCGATCGCCGACGTCGACATGCCGGTCAGGATGCCGATGCCGATGCCGGGGCCGATGACGCCGAGCGCCGCGAGGCCGGCTCCGAGATTCTCCATGGGTTCCGCTTCCTCCTGCTGTCCCGGCGTGTGCCGGGCTTGTGGCCAGTGGGTCGTGTCGTGGGCGCGGCGGGTCAGTCGGATCAGGCCGGCGCGCGCGACGCGCCGCTGACCTCGGGGGCGATGTTGCCTTCCGGGAGGTGCTCGGCCGCGCCCTCGTGCCCTTCGGCATGGTCGTCGTGGTGCGGCTCGATGGCGATGAGGGTGAACATGAGGGTCAGGATCGAGAAGATCAGCGCCTGCATGAAGTTGAGCAGGAACTCGAGCCCCACCATCGCGACTGGGATGAGCACGAAAGTCAGTCCGGTGATGACGCCGAGCGCGATCTCGCCAGCGTAGATGTTGCCGAAGAGTCGCATGGAGAGCGTGACCGGCTTGACGAACTCGAGCAGGAACTCGAGCACGCCCACGAAGAGCGCGATGACCCCCGCACCGATCCCGTCCCGGAAGCCGCTGAAGTTGAAGAACTTGCCGAGATAGCCGCGCAGGCCGAGATTGCGCACGCCCTCGATGTGGAACAGGGAGAACGCCACGAGGGCGAGCCCGATCGTCACGTTGACGTCGCTGGTCGGCGCCCTGAGTTGTTCGGTGCGGCCGACCCCCGGCAGCAGCCCGCTCCAGTTGCCGAGCAGGATGAACAGGAAGAAGCCGACGAAGATCGGCACGTATCGACGCGCGCCGGGGCCGCCCAGCGAGGTCGCGAAGTTGGCCAGGCCCTCGTAGGCGTACTCGAGCGCGTTCTGGCCCCTGGTCGGCACGGCGGAGACGCTCCGGGCCAGGACCGCCGCCAGCACGAGGATGACGATCATCACGATCCAGCCGGTGAAGATCGACGAGGGGATCGAGACGTCGAAGGTCACGATCCCGGGCGGCGGGTGGTGGCCGACCGGCCAGACGATGTGCGGGACCGGCAGCTCGAAGTTGGCCCGGATCGCATGGTCCGGGAACGCGAACGGCACGTCCGGATCGGCCACTCCCTGCTCATTGATGCCGAGTGGCGGGACCAGGAAGAACGCCGCGATCAGGGTCACCACGGCCAGCACCGCAACGATCGCCAGGGGACGCCGTGACGGCTTCGACTCCGCGACCGCCCCCGCGGCGCCCACGGCGTCGCTGGCGAGGTCCGGGCCGAGCGCGGCCTGCATCCGACGCTCGGCGTCCGAGCGCGGGTCCCGCTGGGGCGTCTCGTCGGTCAAGGCTGCTCCACAGACAGGAGCACGGCGACCGGGCCGCGCTCGTTTCGTGCCCCGCGGGGCCGCTCAGTCATCGAACGTCGCGAGAAAGCGGGTGACCAGCACATAGACCGCCCGAGCCCCCACCGACCCGCCGATCAGGAACCCGACCATGACGAAGACGGGAACGGTGCCAAGTCTCGTGTCGACGAAGTATCCGACACCCACGCCTGCCAGCGTCGCGACCAGGAGGACGAGTCCGATCTCGGAGAAGAGGGCGAGATAGGCCCCGGCCCGACCGGGCTCGATCACGGCCGACCTGACAAAGCGGCGGGAGTATAGCATCCGGCGTCGCTGGGCCCCCCGCCGGACCATCCTCAGGACGGGACGGTGACCACCTGCTGGGCGCTGTCCGTCTCCCCGGATGCGCTCGTCACGGTCAGCGTGATCGTGTACGCCCCGGGCAACACGTAGACGTGGGTGGCGGTCTCACCGATGCTGTCGATCGAGCCGTCGCCCCAGTCCCACCGGTAGTTGATCGCGTTGCTCGAGTTCGCGCCGGTGCACTCGACCGTCATCAGGAGCCTGACCGGGCAGGCCAACCTCGCGACCGGCGGTGCCGGCTCGGGCGTCGGGTCCGGGGCCGGCGTCGGCGTGGGGTCGGGTGTCGGGAGCGGCGTGGGATCGGGTGTCGGGAGCGGCGTGGGGAGCGGCGTGGGGAGCGGCGTCGGACGCAGCGTGGGCGGCGGTGTCAGGATCGGTGTTGCGGTCGGGCGGGGGGTGGTGCCCGGCGTGGTCGCCGCCGTCGGGCGGGGGGTGATCCGTGGTGTCGCGGCCGCGAAGGGTCCGCCCGGGAACGTCGGCAGCGCCCCCACGGCGGGGCTGCCGGTCGGCCCTGGCGCCCCGGTGCCCGTCGAGTCGGGGCCGCTTGTAGGCTCGGTCGCTTGCCCATCCGTCGGTCCGGGCGTCTGCCCGAGCACGAAGGCGTCCGTTGGCCGAGGCGGCTGCCCGAGCACGAAGGCATCCGTGGGCCGAGGCGTCTCGGCTGTCTCGCCGGCGCCGCTCGGCAGCACGGCGCCGTGCGTCGGCAGTGACGCAATGCCAAGGGACGCAGCGGGATCCCGCGATCGGAGCGCCACGACCGCGGGGTCGCCCGGTCGCGCCGTCGTGCTGAGCCCTCCATCGTTCTGAGGAATCAGCGTCGTCACCAAGAGGACGGATGCGCTCAGACCGAGCAGCACGGCCGACACGTCGCGCCAGAGGCGAGCCCGGGACGGCCCGGTCTGCCGGACGGCGCCAGGGTGCCGGCGAACGGCCGATCGGGCGAGCGATTGACCCGACACCACCAGCCGGGTCGGACGAGCGGGGGCACGCTCGCCCGGAGCGGCGGTCGGCCAGCTGATCTCGTCGCCATCGGATCTGGCAGCGTGGTCCGTGGCAGGTGCCGCCGCGACCCGTCGTGGCTCGCGGGGGCCGCTCGCCCCGGGATCTGTGGCCGACCCATCGTCAACCCGCCGGAACTGCGAGATGGCCTGCCAGGCCGGTGGGCGACCGTGGGGGCCGCCGGCCGTGCCGGGGCCGCCGGCCGTGCCAGCGCCGCCGACCAGCCGAGCCGGTCCGCGGCTGACGAAGGCGGCCGCCATCACGGCGAGGGCGGCGAGCACGATCGGCGCGAGAAGACTTTCGCCCACGACACCTCCCGGTCAGCGGTGGACGGCCGATCCTAGCACCGGTCCGCGGGGAAGCCCAGCGATTCAAGACCCGAGCGGCCGCCTGCGCTAT
>JACDAV010000296.1 GCA_013695255.1 Chloroflexota bacterium | reverse complement strand
CGGATCGAACGTCCCGCCCATCACGCCGATCGAGCCGGGCACCACCGGCGCCGGACCGGTCAGCGATCCTCCCAGGGTTGGGCCTCCCACTCGAGCTCGGTGGCGCCGATGCGGACCGTGTCACCGGCCGCCACCCCGGCACGACGCAGCTCGGCGTCGATGCCGTGCCGGTCCAGCTCGCGCTGGAACCGCTCCGCCGATTCCTCGACCTCGAAGTTGGTCTGAGCGGCGAGCCGCTCGATCCGGCGGCCCCGCACCCGGAACGCGCCGTCCTCACGGTCGACCGCGAAGCCGTCGCCCATGGCGTCGATCCGGTGGACGACGACCCCGGTCGCGTCCAGTGGCGCGTCCAGCTGGTCCGCCTCGGGCAGCAACCCGCCGAGCGCGGTCCGAAGCTGGTCGATCCCCTGACCCGTTGCCGCCGCGATCGCGACCACCGGCAGCCCATCCGCCCGACGTGCGGCCTGGAAGTCCGGCCACGCCTCCGCCGCTCCCGCCAGGTCCAGCTTGTTGAAGACGACCAGCATCGGCTTGTCGAGCAGACCCGGATCGTGGGCCAGGAGCTCGTCCGGGATGACGCCGTGGGACCACTCCGGATCCCGGGCCGCACCGTCGACGACGTGAACGAGCACGCGGGTTCGCTCGACATGCCGGAGAAACGCGTGTCCCAGCCCGGCGCCGGTGCTGGCGCCCTCGATCAGCCCGGGCAGGTCGGCGATCGTCGGGCGGCGCCCGTCATCCTCGCCGAGGTCCATCACGCCGAGGTTCGGCTCGAGCGTCGTGAACGGGTATTCGGCGATCCGGGGCTGGGCGGCGGTCAGCGCCGCGAGCAGCGTCGACTTCCCGGCGTTCGGCAGGCCAACCAGCCCGATGTCCGCGATCAGCCGAAGCTCGAGCCGGAGCCAGCGCTCCTCGCCAGGCTCGCCCTTCTGCGCGTGCTTCGGCGCCTGGTGGGTGGCCGTCTTGAAGTGGGTGTTGCCGAGACCGCCGCGACCACCGCGGGCGACCATCGCCGATTGGCCGACGGCGACGAGGTCGGCGAGAAGCTCCCCGGACGCGTCGTCGAAGATGGCCGTCCCGGGCGGTACGACGAGCTCGAGGTCGTCGCCCGCCTTGCCGTGCCGGCGCGACCGGGTGCCCCGCCCGCCGGGCGTCGCCTTGAAGTGGTGGCGGTACTGGAAGTCACGGAGCGTCGTCTGGCCGGGGTCGACCCGGACATGGACGGAGCCGCCCCGTCCGCCGTCGCCCCCGTCCGGGCCGCCGCGCGGCACGTGCGCCTCCTGCCGGAAGGTCGCGGCCCCGGCCCCGCCGTCGCCGGCGCGGACCCAGATCTTGACCCGGTCGAGGAACATCCGGACTATCTTCGCACGCGCCGAGCGGTGGTCCGCCGGCCGGGCAGGCGGCCCGGGCTAGAGATAGGCCGCCGGGTTGACCCGCGCTCCGCCGTTCCAGACGGGGCCCCTCCAGACCTCGAAGTGGAGATGGGGGCCGGTGGACCGCCCTGAGCTGCCGAGCGCCCCGACCTTCTGGCCCGCCCCGACGTGCTGGCCACTGCCGACGCTGACGCCGGCCAGGTGGTTGTACGTGGTGTTGAGACCGGACCCGTGCGAGATCCAGACCTGGTAGCCGCCGCCGTTGTTCCTCCAGCCGGCGAACAGGACCTGCCCACTGGCGGCCGCGATCACGGGCGAACCGTACGACGCCGCGATGTCGAGACCCTTGTGCGCCCCCCCGAACCGCTGGCTCGTCCTGTTGCCCCCACCGACCACCGGCCAGAGGAGGCGGCCGTCAGCTGCTGCGGGCGCCCGGGTACCGCTGGAGCCCGGGGCGCCAGGCGCCGGCTTGTCCGCCTCGCGGCCCGAAACCAGCAACGGCTCGCCCTTCGCGCGCGGGACGATCAGGACCTGGCCGGCCCGAAGCGCTCGCCCATCGGTCAGCCCGTTCGCCCGCAGGATCCGAGTCGGCCCCACCCCGTGGGTCCTGCCGATCGACTCGAGCGTGTCGCCCTTTCTGGCCGTGACGATCAGGCCGTCAACCGCGGGGATGACGAGGACGGTCCCGGTCGGAAGCGTCTCGGGAGCGGCCAGGTCGTTGGCCCACCAGATCGTCTCCATGTCGAGGTTGAACCAGGCGGCGACGGAGATCAGCGTGTCACCCTCGAGGGCCGTGTACTCCCGGACCACGGCTCGCGGCGCGGGTTCCGGCGTCGGCGATGGGACGGCCACGGGCCGAAGACCGTAGCGCGTGGTCAGCCGTGCTCCGGCCTCGGCCAGGGGGTCCGCCTCCAGCTCGACCTCCGCCCGAGGCGTGGCGGCTGCGATCGGCCGCTGGCCAGCGTCCGCCGCCGTGTCCGCGTCAGCCGGGCTCTGCCG
>JACDAV010000287.1 GCA_013695255.1 Chloroflexota bacterium | reverse complement strand
GGGTCGGTGTCGCCCGAGCCCTGGCCGCGGATCCGCCGGTGATGCTCATGGACGAGCCGTTCGGCGCCGTGGACCCGATTCGCCGGGACGGCCTCCAGAACGAGTTTCTGCGGCTTCAGCAGCGCGTGCGCAAGACGATCATCTTCGTCACCCATGACGTCGACGAGGCCATCAAGATGGGCGACCGGATCGCCATCCTTCAGCGCGGCGGGATCCTGGCCCAGTACGACACCCCGGCCGCCATCCTCGCCAACCCGGCGTCGGAGTTCGTCGAGCGATTCGTCGGCGCCGATCGCGGGCTGAAGCGCCTCTCACTTGGACGCGTGCGAGACCTCGAGCTGATCGATGCGGTCCTGGTCCGCGCGGGCGAGCAGCGCACCGAGATTCGCGGCCGTCTCGACCGCGTGGAGGAACTGACCTACGCTCTGCTGGTGGACGAGCACGATCGGCCGCTGGGCTGGATCGACCAGGGCGACCTCGGCGGCGCCGGTCCCATGGACCCGGGCGCGGCGACCCCAGGCGCCCCGACCGTCGAGATGGAAACGACGCTGCGCGACGCGCTCTCCGCGCTCCTCGGGTCATCGGTCCAGCTCGGGGTCGTCGTCGACGCGCGCGGTGGAGTGATGGGCCTCGTCAGCGTCGATGCGATCGGCGAGCGACTTCGCAACCCTGTCCGCGCCGCTGATGGTCAGCTCCACGAGGTCGGCGAGTCGGCCGCCCGCTGATGGACTGGGGCTGGATCGTTCGCAACCTCGACGAGATCGGACAGCGCACGTTCGAGCACGTGCTGCTCACGGTCGTCGCGATCGTCATCGGCTTCGCGATCAGCTTCGGGCTGGCGCTGCTCATCCGGCGCCTGAGCTGGCTCGAGGGGCCGATCATCGGGATCAGCGGCATCCTGTACGCGATCCCGAGCCTCGCGCTCTTCGCGTTCCTCGTGCCATTCACCGGGATCCAGAACCCGCTCACCGCCGAAATCGCGCTGGTCAGCTACACGATCCTGATCCTGCTGCGAAACATCCTGGCCGGCCTGGCGGCGGTGCCGCGCGACGTGATCGAGGCCGCCGACGGGATGGGCTACACGCCGTCGCAACGACTGTGGCGCGTCGAGCTGCCGGTCGCGCTGCCGGTGATCGTCGCCGGCCTGCGGATCGCGACCGTCACGATCATCGGCCTCGTCACCGTCACCGCGCTCATCGGGCTCGGTGGTCTTGGATACCTCATCGTGGATGTCGGGTATCGGCGTTTCTTCCTGACCGCCACGATCGTCGGCTCGGTGGGTGCCGTCCTGCTCGCGGTTCTTGCCGACCGTGGCTTCGTCCTCCTCCAGCACGCGCTCACACCGTGGGCGCGACGGCGAACGGCGGGCTGAGGCGTGGAGTTCTTCGGCGAGGTCGCCGCATGGTTCAGCGATCCGGCCAACCTGTTCGGTTCCGATGGGCTTCAGGGTCGAATCGGCGAGCACCTGATCCTGTCCGTCATCCCCCTCCTCCTCGCGGTCGCGATCGCACTGCCGCTCGGAGCCTGGATCGGACACAGCGGGCGGTTCGCCAATCTCGTCATCAACATCGCGAACATCGGCCGCGCGATCCCATCGCTCGCCATTCTCGCCCTGGCCACGATGCTGCTCCAGGCATTCATCGTCTCCATCGGCCTCAGACAGTTCGCCTCCGAGATCGCGACCATGATCGCCCTGACCGCGTTGGCCATCCCGCCCATCCTCACGAACGCCTACGTCGGCATCAGCGAGGTGGACGACGACCTGGTCGAGGCCGGGCGCGGGATGGGCATGGGGGAGGGCCAGATCCTGCGCGAGGTCGAGCTGCCCGTGGCGCTGCCGGTGATCCTGGTCGGGGTCCGGACCGCGGCCGTGCAGGTCGTCGCCACGGCGACGCTCGGGGCGGTATTTGCAACCGGGGGGCTCGGTCGGTTCATCATCGACGGGATCGCGCAGCGCCGCTTCGACGAGGTCTTTGCGGGCGCGATCGCGGTGGCCACCCTCTCGATTCTCACCGAGCTCGCGTTCGGGTTCGTCCAGCGCCGCGTCACCTCGCCAGGGCTGCGTGGCAGGCGGACCGCGCTTCGGGAGGGCGCGCAGGCCGGTCGCGCGGCCGGCGTTTGAACCGCA
>JACDAV010000258.1 GCA_013695255.1 Chloroflexota bacterium | reverse complement strand
AGCCCGGTCGCTCGCGTAGGTGAGCGAGAACGACGACCCGGCGAGCGGGATCGACAGCCGCGCCACCTGACGAGGGCACGGGACGATGTCGAAGTCCTCGCAGTCCTCCGGAGCCGGCCGGGTCGCGACGCCGGTCGTCGTCGGCTGGGGGGATGCCGCGCTGGGCGGCGGGATGCTGGGCCCGCAGGCAACCGCGAGCAGCGCGATGCCGATCAGGATCTGCATCCCGCCCGGTCGTCGCCCCGGACGCGACCGCCACGAGCGCGGCGCGCGGGTGGCATCGCGAGGGGGCCAGTTCAGCCGTTCCGCGCTCATCGCCTCGCCGGTCGGCGCGTAGCCACCCTACGGGAGGGCCTGGAGGAAGGCCGCCGCCCGCGTTTCGTCGTCGGCATGAACGACGAACACCACGTCGCCGCGGCCGTAGATCCATTCCGTGTCGTTGGGGCCCGTTCCCACGGACAAGATCGTCACGCTCTTGCCGCCGACGGTGGCCTGTCTCGTCGTGGCGTCGGCGCCCAGATCCGACTTCTCCAGCGACACGATCGCCTCGAGCAGGACCGCGGTGTCGGCGCCGTCGACCTTGAAGGCGAAGATCCCTCCCGTCAGCGTGTTGGTGGGATCGAGGGCCACGGCAAAGCTCCCATCGGCCTCGGACTTGCCGATCCCCTGCAGGAAGGCGTCGACCGCCGCTCGGTCACCACCGGCATCGAGCGACTCGGTAAAGGTGAGGCTGTACCGCTGCAGCGGGGTGCCGGAGACCTCTGCCGGCAGCTGGGCCTCGAGCTCCGGATCGGCGTGGCTCGAGAAGATCGCGGGGAGCGATGGCAGGCTCGGCGGCGATGCGGCGCCGCCGGTCGCCGCCGGCGAGGTCGTGGCCGGGGCCGGACTGGCGACCGCCGACGACGAGGACGCGGGTGACGCTGCGGCCGAGGCCGCCGACGCTGGGCTCGACGACGGGGCCGTCGAGGCAGCGCCACCGCCGCACGCGACCAGCACGACCATCACTACCGCGCCGAGCGCGACCCGTTCCAACCGGTGCTTCACGATTCGCTCCTTCCGAACCCGGATCGCGGGCCGAGCCGCGCTCCAGGTCTCATGGCTTTGCTGCGAACGAGCCCGAGACGTCGAGGACGTCCCGCGACCCAGCTGTGCTCTCTCAGGACGGGACGATAGCGGGGCGCCGTTGCCCGCGGAAATACAGGGAACCATGGATGCCGGGGAAGCCGCCGTGCCGCTGGCGAGCCTGGTGGTGACCGATTGCGCGTCCCGGCGCTGCCTCGCGCGACCGTATCCTCACGAGATGACGATCCCCTCGCTCCGCCGGCAGGCAGAGCTCCTGGCCACCACCCCGAACGCGATCGTGGCGACCATCCAGCCGGACGGTCTCCCGCAGCTGACGCCGAACTGGTTCCTGTGGACCGGCGAATCGTTCTGGATCAGCACCGCCGAGCGGGCGGTGAAGACCCGCAACCTGCGCCGCGACCGGCGCATCGTGCTGTGCATCGATGATGTCGACAGCGGCGACTACGTCCAGGTGACCGGCATCGCGTCGCTCAGGGAGGGCGACGACGCACGCGAACCGACGCTCGAGCTGTGTCGCAAGTACATGCCCGCCGCGCAGGTCCTGCCGCACTGGGAGTCGCTCGTCGCGGACGGGCCGCGGGTGATCATCGACGTCCATCCGGAACGCTTCCAGTGGCACGATCGCTGACCGGCTGGACGCGCACCTCCGCGAAGGCGCCGTGGGCGGAGCTGAGGGTCCGGCCCAGCCTGGGTGTCCACGCCTCGTCCTCGAACGGCGCGCCGGGGACCTCGACCCCATCCACCAGCACGCGTGCCGCGCGCGCCCCCACCATGACCGCCCAGATGTCCTCGAGGTCGTGGAACCCGCCGTTCTGACCATCGACCCAGAACGGCGGCTCCGTTCGGTCCCAGTGCGCCTCGATGGCGTGCTCCTCTGTCCACAGCCGGAAGCCGAAGCCATCGGGGCCGTACGGGATGCGCTCGAACCGCGCCTCGACCGGCGGCCGGCGGAGCGCCAGTCGACCATCCCCCATCGCGATCAGCCGCTCCTGCTGACGCGCGCCCAGCCCGAGGTCGTCCGTGAGCGTGGCCATCAGACCGCCGCCAGCGGCGCCGGGCACCTCGACGATCGCCACGTGGCCGGCGCCGAGTGAGGGCGAGTAGGTGACGGCGTAGAGGCTCACGAACCCGGTCTCGCTCCCCGCCGGCCCGTCGCGCAGCGTGATCACGAGGTGGTCCCAGCAGTGGATGACCGCACCCGGATGGATGATCGCCGGCACGTCGGTTCAGCTCCGGTCGCGCAGCGCGGTCCAGATCCGTTGCGACACCATGGGCAGCTCGCGCAGGCGCGGGCCGCCTGCGGCCGCGATGGCAGACGCGACCGCCGCCCCGGCCGGGAGGACCGACGCCTCGCCGATGCCCTTCGCTCCGAATGGCCCGTCGGGCGCCGGGACCTCGACGACCACCGTGTCGATGTCCGGAACGTGCATCGCGCGCGGGAGCGCGTAGTCGAGGAACGAGCCGGTGAGCAGCTGACCTTCCGCGTCGTGGATCAGCGCCTCGTGGAGCGCCCACCCGATCCCCTGTGCGGCCGCGCCGCGCATCTGCCCTTCGACGAGGGCGGGGTTGAGCGCCCGGCCCACATCCTGGACGACCGCGTAGCCCAGGACCTGGACCTCGCCCGTCTCTGCGTCCAGCCGCACGTGGGCGAGGTGCGCCGCCGTCGATGGGGCCAGCGCCGTCTGCACCGTCGTGGCATGTCCCTCGACCGCGGCAAAGCTGCTGCTGAAGTCATGGAGCACATCCGCGAGCTCGGCGATGGGCCGGCCACGATCGGGCGAGCCCACGGGACGCACGACGCCATCGACGATCTCGAGATCCGTCGGGTCGATCTCCATCTCGTGCGCGGCGAACGAGAGGAGCTGCCGGCGCGCCTCCGCCACGGCCTCCAGGATCGCGCGACCCGACGAGTAGGTGATGACACTGCCGCCACTGAGCGGCGACTGCGGCGCGCCGTCCGTATCGAGCGCCACGACCTCGACCATCGACGGATCCACGCCGAAGGTCTCGGCGGCGATGACCTGGAACGCTCCCGTCGTGCCACTCATGTCCACGACGCCGGTCGTGATGGTGATCGATCCATCGGCGTTGAGGCGGCACATCGCGGCCGCGGGCGCCTTGCCACCCGGCCACACCCCGAGCGCCACCCCGACGCCCTCCCCCGCGGGCAGGTCGCCCCTGCCGCTCCAGAGCGGGTGCGCCGCCGCGGCCTCGAGGACAGCGCCGTGGCCCAGGCCCGGCCAGGGCTCGCCGTCGATCATCTCGTCGCCTTCCAGGGCCAGGCTCCGGGCCCTGAGCGCGATCGGATCGAGCTCGAGCTGGCCGGCCAGCTCGTCGATGAGGGATTCGAGCGCGAAGGCAGCCTGCGGACCGCCCGGCCCGCGATAGGAGCCCGTCCCGAAGCGGTTCGTCCGGACCCCGTAGGCCCGCACATCGAAGGCGTCCCAGCGGTACGGCCCGCCGATGAGCACCGCGGCGATGCCCTCGATCGACCACTCGATGTAGGCCCCGGTGTCGAACACCAGGCGGGCATCGAGCGCGCTGAGCCGGCCCTCGCTGGTCGCGCCGATGCGCAGGTCGATTCGAGATCCGGGGGCGGGGTTCGTCGCCGCCATGTCGTCCCGCCGGTCCAGCACCAGGCGCACTGGCCGGCGCAGCAGCAGCGCGGCCGCGGCGGCGAGTGGATCGACGATCAGGATCTTGGAACCGAACGAACCGCCCAGCGGCGTGGAACGAACCCGGACCCTGGAGACGGGGCGGCCGAAGATCCGCGCCAGCTGCCGGCGGACGTAGAAGATGCCCTGGGTCGCGGTGCTGACCGTCAGGACGCCGTCCGGCTCGATCCAGGCGGTGGCGGCGTGCGGCTCGATGTAGCCCTGGTAGACCCAGTTCGTCCGGAAGGTGCCCTCGGCCGTCACCGCCGAGCGGGCGAGCGTCGCGTCCGCGTCCCCGCGCGTGTACCGCTTCCGACTGACGACGTTGGCCGACAGGTCCTCGTCCTCGAGCTCCGCCCCGGCGCTCCCGACGGCGGCATGGGCCGACTTCGCGGAGTTGCCCTCCCCGCTGTCCGCGCCTGCCGGCGGCACGAGGGAGGTCAGCCGGGCCAGTGGGCCGTCCGGCCGCATCGCGAGATCCAGATCGGTCACCACGGGCATCCGCTCGGCATCGACGACGACGAGGCCCACCGCGTCCTCGGCGGCCGCCTCGGTCTCCGCGACGACCAGGGCAACCGGCTGCCCGGCGAAGAGCGCCTCGTCGCGCGCGAGCGGCTCGAACATCCGCATGTCCTCGACGGCGGCGATGGGCAGGTCCGCCGCCCTCAGCACCGCCACCACGCCCGGCACGGCCAGGGCCGCCGACGCGTCGATGCCGCGGATCCGGGCGTGGGCATAGATGCTCGGGACGATCCGCGCGTGGAGCAGGCCCGGCACAGGCAGGTCGGCCGCGTACCGAGTGGCGCCGCGAACCTTCTCGTCCGAGTCCACCCGCGCCCGCGACACGCCGATGACGCCCGGGGCGTCGGCCAGCCCGACCTTCATCGCTCCTCCTCTTGGCGCCCGGGCGGTTGCCGGTGCCGTAGGATTGTCGACAATTCACGGCCGGCCGGCAAGGTGGGAGCCGAGCCGCCGATCCTCCACCCCGAACCGAGGTCCCGAGCCCGATGATCGCCGTGCGCGAGACCGGCCTCGTCTATCGGAACCCGCGGCCGGAGCTCCGCTCCCGCCACACCTGGCACCCGACGATCGTGCGCTTCGACGACGGGGAGCTGCTGGTCACCTTCGACATCGCCGAGGCGGATGTCGCGCTCGACTATCGGACGTACGCCAGCCATTCGCTCGACAACGGCACCACCTGGTCCGCTCCGGAGCGGGTCGTGGCCGACCCGCCCGGCCGCCCGACGACCCATTCGGTGCGCACCAGTCGCGTGTCGGATGGGTCCGTGGTCGCGATGGGCGCCCTCATGTACCGGGACGATCCAGAGCGGAGCGTGGTCAACGTCCCCGGCCTCGGCTACACGGAGATGGAGCTGATCCTCACCCGGAGCCGCGATCGGGGCCACACCTGGAGCGACATCGAGCGTGTTCAGCCGCCCCTCGTGGGACCCGCGTTCGAGGTCTGCCACTCCATCACCGAGCTCCGCGACGGCCGCTGGGTCTGGCCGGCCTCCACGTGGATGGGCTGGGACGGCAAGGCACCCAACGGCATGAACGCGATCCTCCTCGTGTCGGAGGACCGGGGCCGCACCTGGCCATCCTGGATCACCGAGCTCGATCGCTGGGACGAGCACATCCTCCACTGGGAGCAGCACTTCCTGGAGCTCCGGGACGGCCGTTGGCTGGCGGTTGCCTGGGCGGTGAGCCTCGACACGAACCGGACGCTGGCGACGCCGTACGCGATCAGCGCCGACCAGGGCGCCACCTGGCAGCACGGCCTGACCGGCTTCCTGGCCCAGACGACGAAGGCGATCGAGCTGCCCGACGGACGCATCCTCGCCGTCTACCGGCGCCACGACGAGCCCGGCCTGTGGGCCACGCTCGCCCGACTCGATGGCGACGCCTGGCTGAACGAGGAGACCGCCGCCCTCTGGCGCGGCCAGGCGTCGGGCATGACCGGCGATACAAACCCCGGCGCCGAGCTCGCCCAACTGAAGTTCGGCTTCCCGCAGATGGTGCTGGAGCCCGACGGCGCGGTCTTCCTCGTCTTCTGGTGCGAGGAGGACTGCATCAAGAACGTCCGCTGGCTGCGCCTGTCGGTGTGAGCGCGATGGCGGCACCGGACGATCAGTAGCGACTGCGGGGCTCCAGCGCCGCGGCCGCCGGGCCACCGTCCATGGCGACCGGGCCGGCGTCCGGCGTTGCCGGCTCCACGCCCAGGATCGCGCCGAGGGCAGCGCCCTGCTCCCGCCACCAGGCGTGCAGGATCTGCAGATCCGTCCCGATGCAGAAGTGGCGGACCCCGAGGTCCAGGTAGTCCTGCGCCTGGGCCGGATCGGTGATCTCCGCGCGGGGCTGCACGCCGGCCGCCAGGCTGCGGGTCAGGACGTCGCGCTCCACCTCGCGCACGTCGGGATCGAACCAGCCGCCCGGACGGCCGATGCTCATCGCGTAATCCGCCGGTCCCCACTGGATCATGTCCACGCCGGGCACGGCGAGGATCTCGTCGAGCTGGTCGACCGCGCTCCGCTTCTCGATCATCAGCACGACCACGATCTCCTCGAGGGCGGTGACGTAGTCGGCGCCGGCGGCCTGGTTCCAGTAGCTGTTGCGGCGGTCCGCCGCCCCGTACGTCCCGCCGCCCCCCGGCGTGTCCGGGCGGACCGTCCGGACGCAGGCCCTGGCGTCGTCGGCGGTCCGCACGTCGGCGAACAGGACGGCCTGGAACCCGGCGCCCACCGCCCGCTGCGCGAGCCACGTGCGCGGCTCCTGGTCCAGCTTGATCATCGTGCCCAGACCGTGCAGCTCCGCAGCCCGGCAGAAGTCGTCCAGCCCGTGTAGGTCGTATGGCGCGTACTCGCCGGAGAACTCGACGTAGTCGTACTGCCGGGTGTGCCCCACCACCTCCACGATCGTGGGCCACGAGGCATGGACGTGGGTGCCGATCGACGGTCGGCCCGCGCCCAGCAGCTGCCGGAGGCGGTTAGGACGCACGGGAGGTGAGCGACAGCCTGACGCTCTCGCCGGCGGCCGCCGACTGCTCCGCTGCCTCGAGCCACGACGTGGTCGCCGCCCCCTCGCGCCCGCTGACCAGCGGATCGCGTCCCGCATCGATCGCCTCCATGAGGTCGCGCAGCTGGGACGCGTAGGCCTGCAGCCGGAGGGAGTCCCCGGGATCGAGCGGATCGAACGGCGGCTGCTCGAACGCCGTCTCCCAGCCCCCGTCCGCGGTTCCGAGACGCACCGTCCCGTAGGCGTCGAGCTCGATGATTCCCTCCGAGCCCGTGATCACCATCTGCATCGCCGAGCCGAGGCTGGGAGGTGGCAGCTCGTAGGTCAGCCAGATCTGCACCAGAACGCCATTGTCGAGCGTGTACAGGGCCATCGCGCTCTGGTCAGCGGGCGGGACGTCGGTGTAGCTCGCGAACTGGGCGAAGGCGAGCGTCGCCTCGGCCCCCGTCAGCCACCGGATGATGTCGCAGGCGTGAGCACCCCAATCCATGTATGGCGAGACCTGGGCGCGGTCCGAGTTCCACGCATCGGGCGGGATGTCCCAGCCGGCATTGGGCCCGAAGACGCGGATCATCCGAATCCTTCCGATCCGTCCGCCCTCGATCAGCGCCCGAGCGGCCATCGGCGCACCACGGAAGCGGTGCTGCGAGACCACGGCGAGGCGCACGCCTGCCGCATCGGCCGTGGCGACCATCGCATCGGCGTCCGCCCGGGTCCTGGTCATGGGCTTCTCGACGAGGACGTGCTTGCCGGCGCGCGCCGCGTCCTCGGCGAGCGGGCGGTGGGCCGGGACGGGCGTCGCGACCACGACTGCGTCGATGTCCTCGCGCGCAAGGAGCGCCTCGAGATCGAGCGCCTCCACCCCGTGCTCGCGCGCCAGACCGGCGGCCCTTCGCCCGCCGCCGATGGCGACGAGTGTCGCCTCCGGAACGTGGCGCGCGATCACCCTCGCCCAGGTCTGGCCCATGAAGCCCGATCCGACGACCCCGAACCGGATGGCCCCGGCCATGGTTCAGCCCCTGCCGGCCGAGGCGGCCACGACCGGGGTCACGAGCGTGCCCAGGTCGCCGATCGAGCCGTACATCACGTCGCCCGCCTCGAGATAGACGCCGGCGGCGTCGCCGGTCCCATCGAGTGTGCCGCCGGCGATCACATCGCCCGGCTCCATCGTCATGAAGCGCGAGGCGAACGCGATGAGCTCCTCCGGGCTGAAGATCATGTCCGCCGTGGAACCGTGCTGCCAGACTTTGTCGTTGACCCGGAGGGTCATCTCGAGGTCGTTGGGATCCGGGGAGATGGCGTCGGGCGTGGTGATCCAGGGCCCCCACGCCGCGAAGCCGTCGCCCCACTTTCCGTTCAGCCAGTCGAAGAACTCGTCGAAGCCGGCGGGTTCACGGCCCGCCACGCCCCACTCCATGGAGCGGGCGGAGATGTCGTTGATGACCGAGTAGCCGGCGATGTGCTCACGAGCACGCTCGACCGGGATGTCGCGGCCGGCCGTACCGATGACGATGGCCAGCTCGAGCTCCCAGTCGAGGCTGTTCGATACGGTCGGCAGGGTCACCGCCTCCCCCGGGCCAATGATCGACGACGACGGCTTGATGAACAGCTTGGGGACGATCTTCGTCTTGTCGACGCGCTGGCCGCCACCCTCTTCGATATGCGCCTGGAAGTTGCCGGCCACCGCGAGCAGCTTGCCCGGGCGACGGATCGGAGCCAGCAGCTCGACGCTGCTCAGCGGCCGGCCACCGCCCGCCTCGGCGGCGGCCCGCGCGTTGGCGAGCGCTTCGGTGCCGGCCTGGAGGAGGGTCAGCAGGTCGCCGTTCGGCACGCGGCCATCGGCAGCCGCGGCGAGATCGACGATCCGTTCGTCGCCTGGATCGCCGACGACGGCGCCGCTGCGGGGTGTCCCGTCGGGACCGCGGAACGTGGCAAGGCGCATGATGGTCTCCTCCCGGTGCTGCGTGGGGACGTCTAGCGCGGCGTGCCCTGGACGACCGCGGCGAGCTCCTCGAGCCGGACGGGGACGTTCCCCCGGGCCTGCGACATCAGGATGGCCTGGATGACGGCGACGGTCGTGCGCGCCGCCTCCGGCGGGCTCGCCGGTTCGTGACCTGCGTCCATCGAGTCGATCAGGTCCCGGAGCCCGGCCTGCATGCCGGCCATCGTCCAGCGCGGCGTGATCGGCTGGATCGTCGTGACCCCGGGCTTCGTCCGGATGTCCTCGTGATGGACGGAATGGAGGCGGATGCCCTCGAGGTCGATGACGATCCGGGCGTCCTTGCCGGTCAGGGTGACCCCGGTGTCGAGGCCGGCCGTGTCCTTCATGCCCGAGAGATAGGCCCGGACGCCATTGGCGTACACGATGTAGTAGTTGGCGCCCGGCTCCGTCGCCGGGTCGTTGCCGCCGTCGCCCGCGTAGGCGATGCCGTAGTCCTCGAAACCGGGCTCCAGCTCCGCCCAGACCCAGACCGGCTCCGACTCGGCCAGGAAGTTGACCAGATCGATGGCGTGGGTGTGATTGCGGAAGAGCATCGAGCGCGGGCCGCCCATCTGCACGACGATCTGGGAGAGCCGGCCGATGCCGCCGGCCCGAACGATGCGGCGCGCCTCGACGAACTCCGGGAACCACCGGCGGGTGTAGTTCACGCTCATCGTCACCCCGGCTGCCCGGACCACCGCGACCATCGCATCGGCGTCCTTGAGCGTCGTGGCGATCGGTTTCTCGCAGAAGATGCCGCGCGCGCCGGCCTCCACCGCCGCCTCGACCACGCGACGATGAAGGTGATCGGGGGTGGCCACGGCAACGAGCTCCGGCTTCTCCGTCCGGAGCATCTCGGCATAGTCGCCGTAGACCCTGAGCCCCGGGTAACGACCCGACCAGCGACCCCGGAAGGTGTCGCGCGCGGCGGCCACGATGTCGCAGCCGGCGACGAGCTCGAGCTCCGGGATGGCCGCCACCGCCGCAGCGTGGCTGTACGGGATGGCGGTGCCGAGCGTCGGATCCGAGGCAGGCCCCGGCAGATCGGCGCCGATCCAGCTCAGGCCGACAAGGGCGATGCGACAGCTCATCGCTGCCTCCGCTGCCTTCGCCGAACCCTCCGGGATGCCACGCCGCGCGTCACCATCGAGAACCCGACACCCGCTTCCTCCATGGATCGCCCTGGGGGGCCAGGTCGCGCTCGGCACGTCCGGTTCTTTGACCCGTAGTGGCGTACAGGTTTAGTATGGTAGTTGACCAACAGTATGACTTCACGTGCTGGATGTCGGCACGAGCCATCGCCCGCCGCCGGGCCTCAGCCCACGGAGCCCCATGACGACCCAATCCGGTGTGCGGGAGGCGACCAAGATCCGGTCGGCCACCTTCGGTCTCGGACGGGGACCGTCGTGACCGGGGAGGCCCAGGTCATCGTCGAGGGCCCGGACGAGGAGCGGATCCCGGATGCGGCGAGCATCGGCGAGGGTATCCGGCGCGAGCGGCTGCGGCGCGGCCTGACCCTCGCCCAGCTGGCAAGCCAGGTCAATCTGACGGTCAGCGCGCTCAGCCAGATCGAGCGCGGCGCCTCCGATCCGTCCATCAGCTCTTTGCGCCGCATCGCCCAGGCGTTCGACCTCCCGATGTTCCAGTTCATGATCGGGACGGCGCAGCGCGAGGTCGTCGTGCGCAGGGATCGTCGGACCAAGCTCAACTTTCCGGACCGCGAGCTCGAGTACGAGCTCGTCTCCGCGGACACATCGGGCGAGTTCGAGGTCCTCTCGCTGGCCATCGCCCCGGGCGGCTCAACGGGGGCCACCCCCAACGGTCACGCCAGCGAGGAGTGCGCCGTGGTCCTGCGGGGCGATGTCGTGGCCGAGGTCGCGGGTCAGACATACGCCCTGGGCCCCGGCGACAGCATCAAGATCCACCGCGAGCTTCTCCACCGCTTCACCAACGAAAGCGCTGCCGACGCCGAACTGCTGATCATCATCAGTCCGCCCACCTTCTGACCGCCCCCGACACCGCGAGGTAGCGGCGGGGCCAGCCGGGTTCTTGACAGCCTGGCTTTACAATCCAGCCATGCGAGAAGCCACACTGCAGCGGATGCGCTCGCTGACCGCCGCGCAGCGAGACGGCGCCGGGCTCGATTGGAGGGCGCTCGACACCCCGGCGCTGCTCGTGGACCTCGACCGCCTCGACGGCAACATCGGCTGGATGGCGGACCATGCGCGGCGGCACGGCGTTGCCCTGCGGCCCCATTTCAAGACCCACAAGTCGATCGCCATCGCGCGTCGCCAGCTGGCCGCGGGCGCCGTCGGGATCACGGTCGCCAAGCTCGACGAGGCGGAGGCACTGGTGGACGGCGGAGTCGAGGCGCCGATCGTGCTCGCCAGCGAGCTCGTCGCCGCTCCCAAGCTGCAGCGCGCCATCCGTCTCGCGAGCCGCGTGCCGCTGACCGTCGCCGTCGACAGCGCCGAAGGGGCCGCCCGCCTGGCCGCCGCCGCGGCGTCGACGGCCCAGGTGATCGATGTGTGGATCGAGATTGACAGCGGCCTCCAGCGCTGCGGCGTGCTGCCGGCCGATGCCGCGGCGCTCGCTCGAACGGTTGCCGCTCACCCGTCCCTCCGCCTGACCGGGATGTTCACGCACGCCGGCCAGTCGTACGCCGCAGGCAGCGCCGAGGCCGTCGCGGCCATCGCGGTGATCGAGGCCAATGCCGTCGTGGAGGCGGCCATGGCGACCCGGGCGATCGGCATTCCCGTCGATACCGTCAGTGCCGGCTCCACCCCGACCGCCCGGTTCCTCGACGGAGCGTCCGGCATCACGGAGATCCGGCCCGGCACCTACGTGTTCTACGACGCCCTCCAGGTGGCGCTCGGCACCGCCGCAGCCGAGCAGTGCGCCCTGTCGATCGCGACGACCGTGATCAGCCGGCCGGCGCCCGATCGGGCGGTCCTGGACGCGGGCTCCAAGACGCTCGGGCTGGACAGGGGCGCCCATTCGAGCGACATGCTGGCCGACTACGGAACCGTCGTGGGTGGCCTGGGATCGCTCGTCCGGCTGTCCGAGGAGCACGGGATCCTTCGCATCCCGGAGGAATCCTCGCTCGCCATCGGCGATCGGGTACGGATCGTCCCGAACCACGTCTGCTCCGTTTCGAACCTGGCCCGGCGCTTCTACGGCCTGCGGGGGGACGTGGTGCGCGAGGTCATCCCGATCGAAGCGGCGGGCGGCGTCCACTGACGTCCGGGCGCAGGACGCGCCCCAGTGCTGGCCGGACCGGCTGACCGCCCTCGACCGCGAAGACGCCTGCCAGCAGGACCCCCTCGACGCCGACCGCGGCCGCGGTGGGATCGTCGTACGTCGCCGCGTCCGCGACGGTCGCCGGATCGAACAGCACCAGGTCGGCAACGGCCCCGGCCTCGATGCGGCCGCGGTCCGTCAGGCCGAGGGTCGCCGCCGGCATCCCCGTCATGCGGTGGATCGCCGTGGGGAGGTCCAGGAGTCCTCGCTCCCGAACGCAGCGCGCCAGGACGCGCACGAAGGTGCCGTACGAGCGCGGGTGGACACGGGCGCCGCGCGCGGTGACCCCCAGCTGGTCGGATCCGATCGAGGTGGACGGGTGGCCGATGATGGCGTCGACATCGTCGTCGGCCATGAGCGAGACGATCATCGTCGTCGCTCCGCGGTCCGCCGCCATCGTGTCCAGCGCCAGGCTGAGCGGGTCCACGCCGCGCGCCGACGCGGCCCGCGCGATCGACACGCCCTCCAGCGACGCCAATGCCGGGTCGGCGACGGCCGCGATGCGGATCTCCTCCCAGCCGCCGCTGGCGGCGACGTAGTTGGGCCAGCCGGGAAGGCCGTCACGAACGTCGGCCGCGATCCGGTCGCGCATCGCCGGCGATCGGAGGCGCTCGACGAGGGCGTCCGTGCCACCGTCGTGGACCCAGGGCGGGACGAGCTGGGTCAGAAGCGTGCTGCCGGCCAAGTACGGGTACGCGTCCTGGTGCACGCGCACGCCCGAGGCGCGGGCCTCGTCCAGGATGGCCAGCGCTTCCCGGCCCCGGCCGTGGTTGACGCGGCCGGCCGCCTTGAGATGCGACACCTCGACCCGGACCCCGAGCCGCCGCCCGATCTCGATCGCCTCGCGAAGCGCCTCCGCCAGCCCGTCGGTCTCGTTGCGGATGTGGCTGGCGTAGAGCCCGTCGACGTGCCGGAGGGCGGTGCCGACGGCCACGATCTCGTCCGTATCCGCGTAGGAGCCCGGTGGGTACACGAGACCCGTGCTCATGCCCCAGGCCCCATCCGCCAGGGCCTGGGCAGTAGCCGCGCGCATCCGGTCGAGCTCGGACGGGCTGGCGGCCCGATCCTCGGCCCCGACCACGGCCATCCGGAGCATGCCGTGGCCCACCAGCGGGATGCAGTTCACCGCCGGCTCCGCTGCCTGGAGGCGATCCAGGTACTCCCCGAAGCTCCGCCATTCCCAGTCGAGATCCGGACCGAGGCCGCGGCCGGCGGCCCGCTGATCGTCGGCCAGGTGCCGGTCACGGGCGAGCGGCGCCGGCGAGTAGCCGCAGTTGCCGACGACCTCCGTCGTCACGCCCTGCGCGAGCGAGTTGATGGCATCCGGGTACGACGGCAACGTGAAATCGGCGTGCGAATGCATGTCGATGAAGCCCGGCGCAAGCGCCAGACCGCCGGCGTCCACGACCCGCGCGGCGTCGCCCAGGTGGCCGTCGGGCAGAACGCGGGCGATGCGCCCGCCCTCGATCGCCACATCCGCCCGGCGGGCCGGCCCGCCAGAGCCATCGATGACCGACGCGCCGCGGATGAGGAGCTCCGTCACGCCGGCTCTGGGTCGTGGCCCACATTCAGAGTGTAGTGAAGACTTGATGATGAAGTGGGGATGCAATACGCTCGGGGTGGAGGGCTGTCCCCATCGCGATCAAGATCGGCCTGCTCCTGCCCCAGGGCTACTTCAACGAATTCGAGGGCTGGGCGCCCAACGCAGCCTGGGAACGCATCCTCGCGGTCGCGCGGCTGGGCGAGCGACTCGGCTTCGAGTCCCTGTGGACCGGCGAGCACGTGCTGGCGAAGTGGGACCCGGAAGCGCCGATCTTCGACTGCGTCACCCTCCACACCGCCGTTGCGGCGGCCGTGCCGCGGGTCGACATCGGGTTCGGCGTCATCAACTCGACGTTCCGCAATCCCGCCATGACCGCAAAGATGGCCTCCACCCTGGACACGATCAGCGGCGGTCGGCTGATCCTTGGTCTCGGCTGCGGCTTCAAGGACAACGAGGCGCGGGCCTTCGGCGTGCCGTTCCCGGACATGAAGGAGCGACTGGCCATCCTTGGTGAGCATCTCGAGATCATCAGCCGGATGACCCGCCGCGACGAGCCCCCGTTCACGTTCGAGGGATCGCGCGCGCGCGTGGAGAACGTGGTCAACGCGCCACGGACGGGTGGCGGCGACCACGTCCGGATTGCGATCGGCGGCCATGGTCGCAATGTGACCTTCCGCCTGGCAGCGAAGTACTGCGACGAGATCAACGTCGACCTGCCCTCCGAGAGCATGGCCGAGGCGATGAGCATTCTGGCCGATCGTTGCGCCGAGATCGGCCGGGACCCCTCCACCCTCAGCATCGCCACGGGGACCAACCCCGCCTGGCCATACCCCGGCCTCAAGGCGATCGGCCGTCAGCGGCTCATGCGCAAGGAGGACCTGCCGGCGATCATGCCGTACGACTTCGATGCGCTCCCGCCCCGCGCGGAGGAGCTGGCCCGGTGGGTCGAACTGGGGATCGATCGGGTCATCTGCGGGGCGCCCGGCCTGGCCAACACGGACGAGGGCCTCTACGAACTGCTGGACGACCTGCGGACGGCGGGCATCGAGCTCGCGCCGGCCGCGGCGATCGGCTGACGCCTCCGATGCAGGTCGGGCTGGTCCTCCCGCAGGGCTACTTCAATGAGTTCGAGGGTTGGGAGCCCGGGCGCGCCTGGGCACGGATCGTGGAGCTCGCGCGGACGGCGGAACGCCTCGGGTTCGGATCGATCTGGACCGGCGAGCACGTCCTCTCCAAGTGGCCGGGCGAATCGATCGCCTTCGACTGCTGGGCGCTCTCCTCCGGGCTGGCGCCGCTCGTCCCGCGCGTCGGGCTCGGGCTCATCGTCGTGAACTCCACGTTCCACAACCCGGCGCTGACCGCGAAGGCCGCTTCCACCCTGGACGCCATCAGCGGTGGACGCCTCACGCTCGGCCTCGGCGCCGGGTTCAAGGAGAACGAGGCGCTCGCCTACGGCCATCCCTATCCAGGACTGCGCGACCGGATGGAATGGCTGTCCGAGCACTTCGAGATCATCTGGCGCGCCACGCGCCGGGACGAGCCGCGGTTCTCGTTCGAGGGAACGTACGCCCGGGTGGAGGATCTCGCCAACAGCCCGCGCGCTGCCCGCGCACCCGGCGTGAAGCTGCTCATCGGCGGCCACGGCAGGAACTACACGCTGCGCCTCGCCGCCCGCTACTGCGACGAGCTGAACCTCAATGTCTTCCCGGACCAGGTCCCGGAGCTCCTCGAGGTGTTCCACGAGCGCTGCGCGGAGATCGGCCGGGATCCGGCGACGATCGAGCTCAACTGCGGCACGAACCAGATCATGCGCTACAAGAACCTGCGGGTGACCGGCGGCCAGCGTTTCGCCGAGCCCCATGAGCTCGCATACCAGGATCCCGAGAAGGTTGCGGCCGTCGGCAGCCGGGCGGAGGAGCTGGCCGCCTGGCGCGAGCTTGGCTTCGACCGGATCACGGCGGGCATTCCCGGCCTCCACAACACGGACGAGGGGCTGTACGAGTTCATCGAGGACTGCCGGACGGCAGGGATCGACTTCTTCGACCGACAGCCGGAGCCCACAACGTGACCGTCCGCTTCGGGTTCGTGGGCTGCGGCTTCACGCGACCGCCTGACCGGGCTCAGTGACCGGCGCGCCCACCCGAGATGTCGAAGACGGCGCCCGTGGAAAACGAGCACTCCTCGGACGACAGCCAGGCCACCAGCGCCGCGACCTCCTCGGCCTGACCGAAGCGCCCGATCGGGTGCCGGCTCCGGACCTCTTCTCGCCGCTCGTCGCCGAGCGCCGCCCAGGCCGGCGTCCAGATCGAGCCGGGCGTGATCGCATTCACCAGGATCCCCCGCGCCGCGACCTCGAAGGCCACGGACTTCGTCAGGCCGATGACGCCCGCCTTTGCCGCGGCATAGGCCGCCGGATTGTTCTTGCCCTCCTTGCCGGCGATCGACGAGATGTTGACGATCCGGCCCCAGCCGCGTTCGAGCATCGAGGGCAGAACCGCGCGGCAACCGTGGAAGACGCCGGTCAGATCGACGTCGATGGTCCGCCGCCAGGCATCCAGCGGCATCTCCCAGCTCGGGACGTGGCCCTCCGAGATGCCGGCGTTGTTGACCAGGATGTCGATCCTGCCGGCCCATGCCAGGGCGCCGTCGACCATCGATTCCACCCTCGCGTAGTCCGTGACGTCGACGGCCACCGCGAGGGCTCGTCCGCCGGACGGATCGAGGCGATGGGCCAGGGCCCGGGCGGGCTCGATGGTCACGTCGGCGACCACGACCCGAATCCCGTCGCGCACGAAGCGCTCGCACATCGCGGTGCCGATCGTCCCCGCGGCGCCGGTGACGATGGCGACCCGGCCGTCGCCGGTCGTGGCCTGGTCCATCCTCCTGGCGGTCTCCTCCTCTGTACACTCCCAGCGTACGAAGTCGCCTCCTGGCAAGTGGCAGTGTAGTCCGCGGCGGATTGGGACGGAGCGGAGCCGCATGCGAATCACGGACGTCCGGACCGTCCTGCTGACCGGGCCGAGCACGAACGATCCACACTTCGGACGGACGCGCCGGAGCGCCGCGTTCGTGGAGATCCTCACCAACACCGAGCTCACGGGTCTCGGCGAGACGTACGCCGGCTACTTCGTGCCCGAGGCGATCCCGCCGATCGTCGAGTTCTACCGCCCGATCCTGCTCGAGCAGACCGTCGACGACGTGCCGACCCTGGCCGCCCGGCTCTTCCACACCGGGCGCTACTGGGCCCGGGCCGGTCTCGGGCTGGCCGTCATCACGGCGCTGGAGGCCGCCCTGTGGGACCTCCGCGGCCGCGAGCTGGGCGTCCCCGTGCACGAGCTCCTCGGCGGTCGACGGCACGACAGCATCCTTGGCTACGCCACCGGCGGAGGCACGGTCTATCCGCCGCCGCGCCTCGCCGACAAGATCGACTTCTACCTCGGACTCGGGTTCCGCGCGTTCAAGATCGGCACCGGCGCCTCCACACCCGAGGGCGTGGAGCACGCCTTCGCCGAACCCGCCGCGGCGGCGGCCTTCGAGGCCGAGAAGCTCGCGTTCGTCCGTCAGCATGTCGGTCCCGACATCGCGGTCCTCCTCGACGGCCACCAGGACAACCTGGCCGTGCCGGGCTGGGAGGTACCGACGGCGCTGGCCGTGGTCAGGGCGGTCGAACCGTTCGACCTGTTCCTCTTCGAGGAGCCGCTGCCCTACACCAACCCGTGGGGCTACGGCGAGCTGCGCGGTGCGACGTCCGTGCCCATCGCGGGCGGTGAGACGCTGACCGGCGTTCCCGAGTGGCGCGTCTTCGCGGAGGCGGACGCCTTCGACATCGCCCAGCCGGACGCGGCGTTCTGCGGCGGCCTCGGCGAGTTCCTGCGGATCGCGTCGCTGTTCGAGTCGCGGGGTCGGCGGATCGCAACCCACTCGTGGGGCGCCGGCGGGGCGCTGATGCAGAACATTCACGCCGCCTTCGCCGCGTCGAACACCGCGATCTGTGAGATCCCGCCCGCCTTCGGCCCGCTGCAGGCCGAGATCGTCGGCGATTCGTTCGTCATGCGCGGTGGCCGCGTGCTGCCGCCCGAGACGCCCGGGCTCGGCATCCGGCTGCCGATCGAGCTCCGGGAGCGCTGCCCGTTCGTTCCCGGCAGCGGAGAGTTCAACCCGGTGCCCGGCAAGCCGCTCACGGACCTCGGGTACCCCGGGCTCAGGCGCTGAGCGACGGCGGCTCCGCGCCCGAGCCGCGCAAGTCGCCACTCAGGGTCAGCCCGTCGCGACCCACGCTCAGGGTCGCGATCTGCGGCCGGGCGAAGAACGCGGTCGCGCCGGCAATGGCCAGCCCGGCACCGCACAGGGCAATCGCGGTCCGCCCGGTCGTCGCCTCTGCGACGAGCCCGACGAGGAGTGCGCCGACCGGCATCATTCCCCAGTACAGCGTCGCGAACAGGCTCACCAGGCGGCCACGCAGCCGGGCCGGCGCGAGGGCCTGGGTCAGCGTCACGGTGGCCGCCGCGAAGGTCAGGAAGCTCGCCCCGACGATGAGCAACGCACCGATGGCGAGCGGCACGCTGGGCGCGAGGCCGAACGACGTCAGCCCGATCGCCGCACCGACGAGCCCGCCGAACAGCGCTCGACCGTGGCCCACCCGGCGCTGGATGGATTCGAGCGACAGCCCGGCGATCAACCCGCCGACGCCGCTGGCGGCCATCAGGATGCCGAGCCCGGCGGCCCCGATCCCCAGTTCCTCGGCCGCGACGGGAAGCATGAAGATGTAGCTGAGCCCGATCGCGCCGGGGGCGATGGACAGGACGATGAGCACGCCCAGGGTCGGGTGGCGGATGGCGTACCGGAACGCCTCCAGGAGTGGGCCCACGAGTGCCGCCCGCGGCCGTTCGGCGGTGGGCCGCGCGCCCGGCGTCCGCATCCGCGCCATGATCACGATCGCCAGCACGAACAGGGCGGCGGCCGCACCGAACGCGACGGCCGGCGTCGTCGTGGCGAGCATGAGCCCGCCGACCAACCCGCCGATGATCCGCGACACGTTCATGTGCAGGAAGTTGAGCGCGGTCGCGCTCGAGACGGCCGGCGGTGCGACGAGCTCGGTCACGATGGCCACCGACGCCGGCGCCCCGACGGTCATGGCGATCCCGAGGCCCAGGGCCAGCGCCACCACGAGCGCGTAGGGCGGGGCGCCACCCATGGCGAGGACGGCCTGGGCGGCGGTCGCGAGGGCCATGCCGACGAGCGATCCGAGCAACATGACCCGTGCCCCGAGCCGATCGGTCAGGACGCCGGCATGCGCCGTCAGGAGCAGGATCGGCAGCCCGGACGCCGTGAACGCGAAGCCGACCGCGGCCGCGGACCCGGTGACCTCGAGGACGTACCAGCCGAGCGCCGCGTAGTACACGAAGTTGGCGCTCGTCGAGGCAAGCATTGCGGCCAGGAAGAACCGGAACGGCCCGTACGAGAGCGCGCTCCAGCCCACCCGGTCGAGGCGGGATCCAGCTCCGAGGATGACGTCGCCGCTCGGTTGGGCCACGCGGGCCAGTGTAAGTCACACTGGAGCTGGAACCCCGAGTTGCAGTGCTACCCTACTCGCCGATGGACGCATCCGCCCGGTTGCCCCGCCCGGGATGATCGATCTTCGCTCGGACACGGTGACGCTGCCCTCCCCCGCCATGCGCCACGCCATGGCCGAGGCAGAGGTGGGTGACGACGTCTGGGGCGAGGATCCGACCGTTCGGGCGCTCGAGGAGCGGTCGGCGGAGCTGCTCGGCGCGGAAGCCGGACTCCTGGTCGCCAGCGGCACGATGGGCAACCTCGTGGGGCTGCTGGCCCATGTCCCGCGCGGTGGCGAGATCATCGGCCCGGCGGAGATCCACACGTTCAGCAGCGAGGGCGCCGGGCATGCGGTGGTCGTCGGTGCGAGCGCGCGGGCGATCCCTGCGGCGGACGATGGCACGATCGATCTCGTGGCCGTCCGCGGCGCGGTCCGCGACCCGAGCGACGTGCACCAGCCGATCAGCGCGCTGATCACGATCGAGAACACGCACGCCCTGTCGATGGGCCAGCCGCTCGCGCCGGCGTACATGCAGTCGCTCGCGGAGCTCGCGCGCGACGTGCGGATCCCGCTGTTCATCGATGGCGCGCGCCTGTTCAACGCGGCGGTCGCGCTCGGCGTTCCGGCCCGGGACCTCGTGCCGGCCCGGGCCTCGGCGACATTCTGCCTGTCCAAGAGCCTCGCCTGCCCGGTCGGGTCGGTCGTCGTCGGCGACACGGCGTTCATCGCCCGGGCGCGCCGAGCCCGCAAGATGGTCGGCGGCGGGATGCGCCAGGCCGGCATCATCGCCGCGGCCGGGCTGGTGGCACTCCGGGACGGCCCGCTGGGCATGATCGACCGCCTTGCCGACGATCACGCCAACGCCCGCTACCTCGCCGACGCCCTGGCATCCATGCCCGGCGTCACCGGCCTCGACCCGACCCGGGTGCGCACCAACTTCGTGCTGTTCGCGATCGGCGACCAGGGCCGCTGGCCGGACGATCGCGCGGGTCGCGAGCGCGCGGTCCGGACCCGCGCGGCGTTTCTCGCCCGGCTCGAAGCGCGTGGTGTGCGGATGATCGAGTACCCGGAGGGCCGGATCCGGGCGATCCCCCACTACGGGATCGAGCGCGCCGACATTGACACGACCATCGCCGCCACGCGGGCGGCGCTGGCCGAGGTGGGGCTCGGGCCGGCGGTCACCTCCGCGCGGGCGCAGCCGGCGGTCGCGCCGCAGGTCAGTCGTCGTACCGCCACTGGAAGTGGTCCGGAGCCACGACCAGGAGCACGCGGTCGGCCTTGATCCTGTCCCAGTGGGCGATGGCGTCCGCCTCGACCGGCTCATACTTCCGGATGAGATCGAGGGTTCGCTCCCGCACGTCACCGCCCTGGACCTCGGCCGTCCCGAAGACCTGGACGTAATTGCTCTCCCGATCCGGCCCGTCGATGCACAGGGTGACGCGGGGGTCGCGCCTGGCGTTCTTGACCTTGACCGTCCAGTCGAGCGTGCTGACCCAGAACCGCTCGCCGTCCCAGAGGTACCACGCCGGGGTCAGCTGCGGCCGGCCGTCGGGCATGATCGTCGCCACGATCGCGTGGGGCCGCTCGCGCAGGAACGCCCTCTGTGTCGTGGACAGGGCAGGAGCCGCGTCGGCGTCGGACATCAATGGGCCTCCAGCTCGAGTGCCAGGATTGCTGCTTCGACGATGTGATCGGCATCGATGCCCGCGTAGCGGTACAGGTCCGGGATCGTGCCCGATTGACCGAAGGTGTCGACCCCTAGCGGCACGACCGGGGCTCCGAACGCGCCGCCGACGAATGACAGCGCATGCGACGCGGCGTCGGCAACGGTCACCAGGGGCGCTCGTCGCTCGCCCGGAGGAATGATCGTCGCGAGATGGCCGATCTCGTTCCGGCCGCCATGGCGGACCGCGTCGAGCCGACCGGCATGCTGCTCCCCTGCCAGCCGTTCCGCGGAGGTGACCACGATCAGGTTGGCCGCGATCTCCTCGTGGTGGAGCCTCCGGACGGCCTCGACTGCCTCGGGCACGATGGATCCCGCCGCGACGACCTGGACGACCGGACTCCCCGGCGGAAGCGGCTCGAGCGCGTCCGCGGCCTCGAGGAGCCGGTAGCCGCCCGCGAGCACCGCGGCGCGCCAGCCTTCGAGTCCGAGCCGCGCCTCCACCGGCGCCGCGAGGGACTGGTCGATCGGGCGCGTGGCAAGTCGCAGGTAGGTGGCGAATCCGTCCTCCGGCGCGAGACAGCCGCGGATGCCCTCGAGCAGGGACCACACCACCTCACGGCCGAAGGTCGGCTCGTAGCCCCGCAGCCCCGGCAGCTCGATCCCGAGGGATGGCGTGACGGTGGACTGATGGGCGCCACCCTCGGGGGCGAGCGTCACGCCGGAGGGGGTGCCGACGAGGACGAACCGCGATTGGACGTAGAGAGCGTAGATCAGGGCATCGAGACCGCGGGCGATGAACGGGTCGTAGACGGACCCGATGGGCGCCAGCCGCTCGCCGAACAGCTCTCCGGCCAGACCGAACTGGCTGAGCCAGAGAAACAGGTTCATCTCGCTGATCCCGAGCTCGATGTGACGCCCGGCCGGCCCGGGTTCCCACACCAGCGGGCGCTTGACATCGTCGCGATCCGGGCTGCGACGCGCCGAGAAGACCCCGGCCCGGTTGATCCAGCCGCCGAGGTTGGTGGAGACGGCCACGTCGGGAGCGGCGGTCACGATTCGCCGGCCGAGCTCCGGGTCGCGCGCCAGGGCCGCCAGCGTGTCGCCGAACGCCTGCTGCGTGCTGCTCGCCGCGGCGATCCGGATGTCCGGCACGGCGATGACCGGCGCGGTCGCCGGCGAGGTCGTCGGGCGGGCCGTGCCGTAGCCGAGATCGCGTCGACGGCGGGCGGCGAGCCGCCCCTCGGGCGAGGCCAATGGGAAGCCGGCCCACGGATCCTCCGAGTCCGCGTCGAGGGCGAGGCCCAGCGCCTCGACCTGCTCGAGGCCGAGGAGCGCGGAGTGGTTCAGGCTGTCCCCGGCGAATGGCAGCCGCCAGCCCTTGATCGTGTAGGCGAAGATCACGGTTGGCCGGGCGAGCTCCGCGTCGGAGGCTCGGAGCACCCGCTCCAGCTCCGCCTGGTCGTGCCCGCCGAGGTCGGCGAGAAGCCCGGGCAGCGCGTCGTCGGGCACATCCTCGACGTTGCCGGCGAGGTCATCGCGCCGAGCCGCCACAGCGCCCTCGAGCAGCCTGGTCCTTGCCTCGGCGCCCGGCCGGCGGATGAGAATCTGGTACTCCTCGTTCTCCATGTCGTCGATCCGCTCGCGCAGCGCGTCGCCGCCCGGCATCGCGAACCGTGCCTGCAGTCGGCGGCCATACTTCGCCTCGAGCGCATGCCAGCCGGCAGCCGCGAACATGCCCTCCACGCGCCGGATCCGGATGCCCGGCACGACCCGGTCGAGGCTCTGGCGGTTGAGGTCCACCACCATCGTCACGTTCCCGAGGTCGCCCAGCCCCTCCTCGAGGATCGCCTCCCAGACGTTCCCCTCGTCGAGCTCGCCGTCGCCGACGAGGGCGACGAATCGTCGTTCCGGCTGGCCGGCGATCGTGTCGTGGAAGTGCAGCCGGAGGTAGCGGTCGGCGAGGGCCGCGAACATCGGGGCCACGGCACCGAGGCCCATCGACCCAGTCGAGAAGTCGACCGGATCCGGGTCCTTGGTACGTGACGGGTACGACTGCAGCCCACCGAACTCGCGCAGGCGCGGCAGCATCGAGGCGTCGAGGTTGCCGAGCAGGTACTGGACGGCGTGGTACGCCGGCGACGCGTGCGGCTTGATGGCGACGAGATCGCCGGCCCGGAGCCAACGGAAATAGAGCGCCGTCAGGATCGAGACGACCGATGCGCTGGAGGCCTGGTGACCGCCCACCTTGAGGCCGTCCGGGCTCGGCCGGACGTGGTTGGCCTCGTGGATCATCCGCACCGCGAGCCACAGGATCCGTCGCGCCACGGCGTCCAGCGTGGAGGCGTCCGGACGGCGGGCGGGCGGCGGTGCGCGCTGAGCGTCGGCGACGGCCACCAGACCCGCCTCCTCCGATCGTGGACATGCGAGAGACGATTACCGTCCGGGTAATCGGGACGCTAGTCCCGATCTTCTGCTATCGTCACTGTGCCATGCGCAGCCCAGCCGGGTCAATCGCCAGCAGCGCAGCCACCGCGCCCGCGATGGCAGGCCCGCCCAGGCGGCCGATGGCGCGCTGGGTGCGGGTCCTCGAGGCGTTCGCCGAGGAGGGCGAATGGGGCGTCCGCGAGCTGACGCGATCGACCGGCATCCCGCGCAGCGCCGCGCACCGAATCCTCCACGACATGGCCGCCCTGGGCCTGCTCGCGCCGGCCGACGATCCGGGTCGCTTCCGGGTTGGTGCGGACCTCGCCCGGATCGGCCTGCTCGTGGCGGAGCACCTCGATGTCCGGCGCGTGGGCCGGCCGATCCTCGAGCACGCGTCCGCGGCGATCGGCGAAACGGTCGTCCTGGCGCTGTACGATCCGGTCCGCCGCAAGTTCTCCGCCGTCGATGCCGTGGAGACCAGCCACCCCATCCGTTACCTGTGGGAGTCGCTGCGCGAATGGAGCGACCTGCACCTGGGCTCATCCGGCAAGGGCATCCTCGCCTTCCTCCCCCCCGCCGAGCAGGCCGCCATCCTGGACCGGCTCCCCGATCCGGTCCCCGGCCGTTCGCCGCGGTCCAAGGCGCGCCTGCGGAGCGAGCTCCGGGCCGCGAGGCGACGCGGCTACGTGGTCAGCCACGGGGAACGGTTCGAGGGAGCCGTGGGAGTCGCCGCGCCGATCCGCGACGCGCGCGGCCGCGTGATCGGCGACCTGATCGCGACCTGGCCGGACAATCGCACCAGCGAGGACAAGGAGGCGAACGCCGGCGCCATCGTCCGCGCCGCCGCCGACGACCTGTCCCGCCGCCTCGGCTGGGACGATGCGGCCAGCAATCGAGGAGGGTGAGTCAGCCATGACAGAGCCGATCAGGATCGGCATCGTGGGGGCCGGGCGGATCGTGCGCGCGGAGCACGTGCCGCGCTTCCGGGCGATCGAGGGGGTCGAGCTCGTCGGGGTCGCCAACCGCTCACCGGAATCCTCGCGCCGGGCTGCCGACGAGCTCGGGCTGGAGCGGGCCTTCCCGCACTGGCGGGGCCTGGTCGGCGATCCCGGCGTCGACGCCGTGCTGGTGGGTGCCTGGCCCGTCCTGCATGCGCCGGTGTCGATCGCCGCCCTCGACGCCGGCAAGCACGTTCTCACCGAGGCTCGCATGGCGGCCACGGCCGAGGAGGCGCGGGCGATGGTGCGTGCCGCGCGGGCGCACCCCGATCGCGTGGCCATGGTCGTCCCGGCCTCGTTCTCCCTCTGGGCGGATGCCACGATCGCCCGCCTCGTGCACGCCGGCGCGATCGGGCGGGTGCGTCACGTCCAGGTCACCTGGGACGCCAGCGGGCCGGCAGATCCCGCCGACTTCTGGCGCTGGCGGCGGGCCACGAGTGGCGAGAACGTGATGTCCCTCGGCATCCTGGCCGAGGCGATGGCGCGCTGGCTCGGCCAGCCGGAAGCGGTGTCCGCGCTCACACGACTCGATGCCGCGCTGCGGCCCGGTCCGGACGGGCCGATCGAGGCAGACGTTCCCGATCACGTGCTGGCGCTCGCCGAGTACCCGGACGACGTGACTGCGGTGATCGAGATGTCGGCGCGCACCAACGCCCACACCGCCGATCGGGTGGCCATCCACGGCACGGACGCCAGCCTGGTCGTGGACCTTGCGGCCCGCCGGATCGACCGCCTGCCCGGTCGCGGCGGGACCCCCGAACCGGTGGCCATCCGCGACGAGGACCGCGCGGACTGGACCGCCGAGATCGACTTCGTGGCCGCCATCCGCGGCGAACGCTCGGTCACGCTGACCGACTTCGCGACCGGCCTCGGCTACATGGCGTTCCTGGAGGCCGTCCAGCGGTCCGCGGCCAGCGGTTGCCGGGTCCTCGTCGAGGGAGCGGCCCCCAGGGCGCAGAGGCTGCCATGAAGATCACCGCGATCGAATCACGCGTCATCGGCTACGACGTCGCCGAAGCCTGGGGTGAGGGCATCCTGCCGGAGGGCATCTCGACCTCGTGGTACGAGTACTCGTTCGACACCATTCACACGGACGATGGCGTCGTGGGCTACACGATGCAGAACGCGAACCTGCGCGACGGGGCCGCGATGATCCACGTCCTCCACGACCTGTATGCCCCGCAGCTCATCGGCGAGGACCCGCTCCAGAGCGAGCTCCTGTGGCACAAGCTGCGGCGGCTCAATCGTCACGCCTACAACCTTTCGGACGGGGTCGCGGGTTCGATCGACGTCGCGATCTGGGACATCCGGGGCAAGGTCGCCAACCTGCCGATCGCAACGATGCTCGGTCTCGCCCGCACGAAGGTCGGCGCCTATGCGACCGCCCGCACCATCGAGCCGTCGCCCGAGGACGTCCACGAGGAGGCGAAAGAGCGCCAGGCGCAGGGCTACCACGGCTTCAAGGTCCAGTTCTGGGACGGCCTCGATCGCGACATCCCGCGCTTCCGCGCGGCCCGTGAGGCAGTTGGCGACGACTTCCCGCTCATGCAGGACGCGGCCGGGATGTACAGCTACACCCAGGCCCTGGCCGCCGGGAAGGTTCTCGGCGAGCTCGGGTACACCTGGTTCGAGGAGCCCATCCCGGACCGCAACCTGTTCCAGCTCCAGCGGCTCACCGAGCAGCTGGACGTGCCGATCCTGGCCGGTGAGACCTCACGGGTCCATGAGCTGGCCGAGGGGATGCGGCTGGGCGCCTTCGACATCGCCCGGGGCGACGTCCACATGAAGGAGGGCATCACCGGGCTGCGCAAGGCCGTCGGGATGGCCGACCTCCTCGGCTTCGAGCTCGAGGTCCACGGCGTCGCCCAACCCCTGCTCGACATCGCCAATCTGCATGTCTCGCTGTCGATGACCAACGGTCGCTGGGCGGAGACGTTCCACCCGATCTACACCCGCGGTCTCAAGGGCCAGCCGCTGGCGATCGATGCCGAGGGCTACAAGCACCTGCCCGCCGGCGCGGGCCTGGGTGTCGATCTCGACTGGGACTGGATCGACGACAACACGCAGTCGGCCCGCCGGACGCCGTCGGCCTAGCGAGGTCGAATCGCCCTACAGCCGGACGACCGAATCCTCGCGCCACGAGCGGAGCGCGCCGGTCGCCATCGCCACCGCGGCCAGCCCGTCGTGTCCGTCGATCGTCGGCGGCCGGCGGTCCTCGATGGCCTCGACGAGATCGCGCACCTGCGCGGCGAACCCGCGCCGGAAGTAGGGCGCGTGCTCGTCCCAGGTCGTGTTCGCATCGGTGAAGCGCTCATCGCGGTAGACCGGTTCCCGGCTGTCGCCGCGCAGCACGTCGACCCCTCCATAGGCGTGGAGGTCGATGACGGCGTCCGTGCCGAAGGCCATGTAGTGAGCGCGCTCCGTGGCCGCGGCTCCGGGGATCTCGTATGACATGAACAGGTGGGCCAGGAGCGCGCCCGGGAACTCGAACGTCGCCATCCCGGTCAGGTCCGGCATGTCGGTCCGCCGCGAGGCGAACCGGGCGGTGACGAGCTCCGGCTCCCGCCCGGCGTACCAGCGGACGATGTCGCAGCCGTGACTGCCCCAGTCGAGCCAGGCGCCGCCCTCGCGCGGGTCGAGCGGCCAGCCCGCGTTCGGGTAGCCGGGGAAGAGGCGGTGGACGTGGACGGCGACGAGATCGCCCGCCACCCCGCCGGCGACCAGCTCGTGACCGATGCGGACCGCATCGAGCCAGCGGGAGATCTTGGCCAGGCTCAGGTGGACGCCGGCCGCGTCGCAGGCGTCGATCATCAGGCGGCACTCGTCGACATCGAGGGCCATCGGCTTCTCGAGCAGGATGTGCTTGCCCGCCCCCGCCGCGGCGAGGACGTTGGGCAGGTGCGCCGTATGGGGGGTGGCGATCACGACGGCGTCGATGTCGGGGCGGTCCAGCAGTGACTCGATGGAGGGTTCCGCCTCCGCGTCGAACTCGGCGGCGAGCGCCGGCGCGCGCGACCCGCTCGTGACGGCGACGAGCCGGGCCCGACCGGGCTCCTGCTCGGCGATGGCCACGGCGTGGATGTGGGCCATCTGCCCGGCCCCGATCATCCCGATCCCGACGGTCATGCCACCCTCCGAAGCGTTCCGCTACACCGCGCGTGCGGCGACCCCGGCGGGCGTCTCGCCGCGGGCGACGGCCAGCTGCGCCCTGCCGCCGCTGGAGATCAGCCCGAGCTCGTTCGCGACCGTGACCATCAGGAAGCCCTGGTCGAGGTAGCGCCGCGCCGTCTCGCCATCACCCGTGTGGATGCCGGGCGCGACGCCATGGCGAAGGCAGGCCGAGCGAATCCGTTCCACAGCTTCCGCGTGGACGCTTGCCTCGCCCGGCGTCCAGTCCTCCGACCACGCCGAGAGACCCAACCCGAGGGCCAGGTCGCCCGGCCCGATGTAGATCGCATCGACCCCGGGCGTGGCGGCGATCGCGTCCACATTGCGCACCCCGTCGGCCGTCTCGACCATCACCACGCAGGCCGCCTCGTCGAGGGCGTCGAGGCGGTCCGAGGCTCGGACGAAGGCGCCGCGCAGGGGCCCCACCGAACGGTGGCCGCGTGGCGGGTAGTGGCACGCGTCGACCGCGGCGGCTGCCTCCTCCGGCGTTCCGACCATGGGCACGATGATCGCCATCGCCCCGACATCGAGCGCCTTGCCGATGGCCGCGAAGTCGTTGCCCGGCACCCGGGTGGTCGGCAGCACCCCGTGCACCTCGAGGGCGCGGAACATCGATGCCAGCAGCGATGCGTCCGCGAGCCCGTGCTGCTGATCGACGCAGATCTCGTCGAACCCGCCGCTGGCGAGGTACTCCGCGATCTGGGGATCGGCCGTCGTCAACCAGCCGCCGAGGCTGGGCTCGCCGGCTCGCCAGCGTGCCAGAAGCGGATTGATCGACGCCATGACTCGTCTCCCCGTCGGGCTCACGGGATGCAGATTGTCGACAATCGAGAGCTTACCTCCGACTGACGGCTCGCCGCGTTTCGAGCCGGTTGGCCGGCGAGACGCAGCGCTCCAGCCGCGCGTCCTCCTCGAACCCGATCCGCGCGTACACGCCCCGCCCCATGTGCGAGGCGGTGAGGCTGGCGCGTCGATGACCGAGCCGAGCCGCGATCTGCAGAACCGCCAGCGTGGCGGTGGTGCCGAGGCCGGCGCCACGGGCCGCCGGGACCGTCCCGACGTTGGTCACGAACGCGTGACCGCCCGCCGTGAGGAGCGAGGCGCACGCGGCGGGTCGGCCGTCGTGGCGGACGACCACGTGCCACCACGGGCGCTCCCGCTCCGAGGCGGCCGTGCGGTACAGCTCCGCCCAGGCCGCTCCGGCGTCCTCCGACCACCCGTACGCACCGCCCATCACCGCGAGGAACGCGTCGAGCCCGGCCTCGTCCTCCACGAGCTCCACGGCACCGATCGGCGCGGCAGCCCTGGCGACGTCGATGACCATCCCGTGCTCCGGCTCGGCGTCGGTGAAGCCACGGGCACGCAGCCGACGCGCGAGGTCCGTTGGCCGCGTGGACGGGCCGATCCACCACGTCGCGGGCGCCGACCCCCGCTCCCGCAACGCCGCGTCGATGGCGTCGATCCGCTCCTCGATCGCCGCGTCGGTCCCCCGCAGCTCCAGCCCGACGACGTGGTTGAGGCTCTCCAGCGGCCGGCCGCCGGCAACCCACGTCGCGTCCGACCCGGCCTGCACCTCGGCCCCGGGCAACCGTCCGATCACCGCCAGGGCCGCGGCCAGGGCCGCCTCGGACACGGTCAAACGGCCCGAGCGCCGGCCGCGTCGATGACGCGCGTCTCGAGCGCGTGATGCCGCAGGTAGGCCTCGTCGACCTCCACCCCGAGGCCCGGCCCCTCCGGGACGGTCGCCCAGCCGCCGGCGAACCGAAGGGCTGCCGCGAGGAGCCCGGTCCGGTGGGGATTGTCGTCCACGCCGTACTCGAGGAACAGCTCGTCCGAGGCCGGCGAGCGCGTCGGGTCCGGCAGACAGGCCAGGACCTGGAGCCCCGCCGCGATCCCCAGGGCGTTGTTGGAGGTGTGGGGCATGGCCGCGATGGAATGCACGGCCGCGAGGTCCGCGATCCAGAGCGCCTCGGCGACCCCACCGCAGATGACCGGCTCCGGCTGGACGATGTCGACCGCCCGGCGCCCCAGCAGCTCGATGGCGGCGCTGCGCGTCTGGAGGATCTCGCCGCCGGCGAGGGCGATGTCGAGCGCCGCGGCCAGGTGCTCGTAGCCGGCATACCCCTCGCGCTGGTGCATCGGCTCCTCGAACCACACGAAGGCGAGCGAATCGAGGATCCGGCCCATCTCGATCGCCCGCGGCAGCGTGTACCCGGCATTGCCGTCGGCCATCAGCGCGACGCCGGCCGGGAGGTCGGCGCGGATCCGCTCGAGCAGCGCCGCCTCGTGAGCCACCGGGTAACGACCGACGCGGAACTTCATGGCCGTGAAGCCGGCCTCGAGGGCGCGCTCCACGTCCCGCGGCCAGCTGTCCGCCGGGTCGATGCCCTCCACGTATCCGCCGAACGCCGCGTAGAGGCGGACCCGCTCGCGAACCGGACCACCGAACGAGGCGGCCACGGACACCCCGAGCTGGCGCGCCCGGAGGTCCTCCAGGGCGATCGTCAGGGCCGACGCCGCGTAGGCGTGCTCGGCCGCCCGGCGAACGTCCTCGCCGAGCCCGCGCGTTCCCGTCGCGGAGCGCCCGAGGATCGCCGGAGCCACCGTCTCGATGATCGAGGGGATGCCCGGCACGAGGTAGGTCTCACCCCAGCCCGAGCGGCCATCGGCGTCGGTGATCTTGACCAGGACGTAGGCGTGGGTGCCGGACAGGGCGATCGACGGCCCGGTCCGGGGGTCGAGCGTGTGGCTGACCGCGAAGCATTCGACACGCTCCACGACCCGGCCCTGATCGGTCGCCGATCTCACGTCAGTAGCCCCGCTCCACGTCCACCTGGTTGAGCAGGGGCTCGCCGGCCACGAACCGGCGGACGTTCTCCCTGGCCAGGGCGAGCAGCTCCTCGTGGGCGCCCGCCCCGGACACGTGAGGCGTGATGACGACGTTCGATCGCCGCCACAGCGGGCTGGAGGCCGGGAGCGGCTCCTCCCCGAAGACGTCGAGCACGGCGCCGCCCAGCTGCCCCGCGGCGAGCGCCGCATCGAGCGCCGGCTCGTCCACGACCGGCCCGCGGCCGGTGTTCACGATCCAGGCGTGGGCCGGCAGCGCGGCCAGGACGTCGCGACTGACGGCGCCGCGGCTCCGCTCCGTGATCGGCAGCGTGATCGACAGGTAGTCGGCCTCCCGGGCGACGGCAGCCAGCTCGTCCAGGCCAACGATCCGCTCCGGGAGGCTGCCCTCGGGGTCGCCGGTGCCGGGCATCCGGAAGCCGCCGTCGATCCGGGTCGCCGGATCCGACTTGACGGCCAGCACCCGCATGCCATGAGCGGTGGCCAGTCGCGCAATCTCGCGCCCGATCCCGCCATATCCGACGATGACCAGTGTCTGGCCCCGCAGCGGGCGGCCCACGAGACGCTCCGGGTCGTCCGGCCACGATCCCGTGGACTGCTGCTCCCGGCGTGCGTCGTGGCGCTCGGCAATGCCGAGGATCGCCGCGATCGTGTACTGGCCGATGCGGCCGGCGTAGGCGCCACGGGCGTTGGTCAGCGTGACTCCGCGCGGCCATGCCGGCCCGGACAGCGAATCGATGCCGGCGGACATCACCTGCAGCCAGCGCAGGCTCGGCGTGCGCTGCCGGTCGCTCGGCAGAGCCTGCGCGATGAGCCCATCGAGGTCCTCGGTGGCGATCTCGTCGATCGCAGCCTGATCCGTCTCCCTCGACGCGCGCAGCCGAAGCCGCGGCGACAGCGCCCGGAGCGCGTCGATCTCGGCCTCCGTGAACGGGAAGGCGATGCCGATACGCACGTCCCCGGCCGCGGGATCCGGCGCGCCGCTCACGCGTACTCGACCACGCCGGCCCGGTAGGGATACCGATCCGCGAAGTCGGGGTCCAGCGTGATGCCCAGCCCGGGTGCGGAAGGGCGCTCGATGAACCCGTCGGCGAGCCGGACCGGCTCGGTCAGCAGCTCGGAGCGCACGTTGTCGGGAGCGAGCGCGTACTCGACGAACCGGGCGTTCGGGCTGGCGAAGGCGACGTGGAGGTTGGCCATGAACCCGGGGCCGATGGCGGCCCCCGTGTGGACGACGAGACCGACGTGCCGGCTCTCGGCCATCCGGGCGACATCGCGGGCCGGCCCGACACCGCCGACGTGGGTCGCATCGGGCTGGACGTAGTCGAGGGCGTCGAGGTCGAGGAAGCGTCGGAACTCGTCCACGCCGGTCAGGCACTCGCCGCCGGCGATCGGCACCCGGGTCGCCCGACGCAGCTCGGCATAGCCCTCCGGGTCGTCGTACCGGAGTGGCTCCTCCATGAACAGGAGGTCGAAGGGCTCGAGCGCGCGGGCCAGCCCGAGCGCGGTCGAGCGGGACCACGGCTCGCGGACCTGCACCGCGTGGCAGTCGGTGGCCAGCTCGATGTCCGGCCCCAGCGCCTCGCGCAGCGCGCCGAACTTGGCGCGCTCGTCGGCCACGCGTCCGGCGGTGCTGCCCGCGTACCAGGTCCCGTATGGTGGCGCGCCGGGCGCCGTGGTGTAGCCGCCTGGCCGACCGTCGAAGCCGGTTCCGATCTTGAGCCCGCGAAAGCCGAGCGAGGTGTAGCGGCGCGCCTGCTCGACGGCTCGCTCAACCGGCCACGCCCCCGTGCCGCCGGAGGCGTACAGGGGCAGCCGGTCGTGGGCGGGGCCGCCGAGCAGCTCGTGGACCGGCCGGCCGGCCGCCTTGCCGGCGATGTCCCAGAGGGCCATCTCCAGACCCGAGAGCACGGACAACCCGAGCCCCACGCGGGCCCACCAGAGCGAGCGCTGGTGGAGCTCGCGGAAGGCGGCCTCGGGCTGGCGGGGGTCGAGGCGCAGCTCCCTGATCAGGCCGCCGTAGTAGTCGATCAGCGGGCTGACGACCTCGGCGCAGAAGTAGCCCATGATCGTTTCCCCGACGCCGCTGATCCCCTCGTCGGTCTCGACGACGATGAGCGCGGCCGTCCGCTCGAAGCGCTCGCTCGGAACCCAGAACGGGTCTCCCGTCCAGGGCGCCGTGACGAGCAGGGACCGCACCCCGGTGACCCGCATGCGAGTGCCCTCAGCCGGTTGCGTCGACGACGAGGTCGCGGGGCACGGCGGCGACGTCGACGATCCCGCACATCCCGGCGTCCTCCGCCAGTTCCTGGCGGATCGTGTCGAGGACCCGGGCCACGCCGGCCGCCCCGCCCAGCGCCAGCCCCCAGAGGACGGGACGACCGATGAGGACCGCGCGAGCGCCGAGGGCCAGGGCGACCAGCACGTCCCCGCCGCTGCGCACGCCGCCGTCGAGGTAGACCTCCACGCCACCGGCGCCGTGCACGACATCCGCGAGCGCATCGAGGGTCGAGACGGACCGCGCCAGCTGCCGCCCGCCATGGTTCGAGACGATGATTCCCGCGGCCCCGGCGTCCACCGCCCGGGCCGCATCGGCCGCGGTCATGATCCCCTTCGGCACGATCGGCAGCGAGGTGACCGAGCGCAGCCAGGCCAGGTACTCCCACGTGTTCGACGCGATTAGCCCGGGCGAGGTCTCGAAGTGGGCGAACCGCGCGCCTGCGGGCAGGCGGAAGCCGATCCTGGGCGAGGTGTGGTTGACGCCGAGCGGCGTGTTCACGAGTGGCACGATTGCCCGGCATCCGGCGGCCTCGGCCCGCCCGATGACCCCGGCCAGGGCGTCGCGATCGTCCCAGTTGTAGAGCTGGAACCAGAGCGGCAGCCCGGGCTCCGCTGCCGCGATCTCCTCGATGCTCGTCGTGGCGTTGACCGCGACGACGAACAGGCTGCCGGCCCTCGCCGCGCCGGCCGCCATCGCCAGCTCGCCGTCCGGGTGGACCGCCCGCTGCAGGCCCATCGGCCCGACCGCCACCGGCGCGGACACGGACGCGCCGAGCAGCGTCGTCGCCGTGCGCACACTGGACACGTCCACCAGGACGGCCGGCCGCAGCCGGCGTCGCGCGAAGGCGGCCTCGTTGTCGCCCCCGAACTCCGAGCCGGAGCCGGAGCGGATCCATTCGAACGTCGGCGCGTCGAGGACGTGACGGGCGATCTCGCCGAAGGCCCGTGGATCCAGCCGCTCGAGCAGCGGATCGGTCATCGGGGCGGCGGGAAGCAGCGCATCGGGACCTCGCGTCGCCAGCGGTGGACGGGGTGGGGCCGGTCCGGGTAGATTGTCGACAATCTATGGTCTGGTTGGGGGTGAGTCAAGCCGGCGGCAACCGTGGGATGACCGAGCCGGGCGATCGATGGCGAGCCTGAGCATCCCCGGGGTCCGCATCGTCGACGTCGTCGCGGGCCGGGTATCCGAGCCACGCACCGTCGTGATCCGCGGCGACCGGATCGCCTCGATCGTCGAGGCTCCGGCAACCGGCGAGCCACGGTATCTCGCGCCCGGCCTCGTCGACGCGCACGTCCACCTGGTCTTCGACGCCGGCAGCGATCCGGTCGGTTCGTACCGGGCGCTCGACCACGAGGGACGGCTGCGCGTGGCCCTCGCGAACGCCCAGGTGGCGATCTGGGCGGGGATCACGACCGTGCGGGATCTCGGGGCGCCGCTCGCCTCCATCGCCGAGGCCGCCGCCACGATCGCCAGGGGCGAGGCCCCCGGACCGGACATCGTCCATGCGGGAGCGTCGATCACCCGCGTCGGCGGCCATCTCGGGATGTTCGGCGGCGAGGTCCGCGACGCGCGCGAGGCGCGTGCCCTCGTCGCGCGGCAGGTGTCGGCCGGCGCGCGAGCCGTGAAGCTCGTCGTGAGCGGTGG